>NZ_JBMIRS010000251.1:0-57491 GCF_049198005.1 Paracidovorax sp. MALMAid1276
CCGCCCCCTTGCCCGGGCACGAGCCCATGCAGGCGCCCGGCGCATCCACTCATACCGATCGCACTCCAATGCGATCCCCGAAAAGATCTTGAACAGGTTCTAAGAAGGCTTCTTGCGCTGCTGTTGTTGCTGCTGGTTCTCCAGCTCCAGCCGCAGCTCCATCAGGTCGTTGTCCATGCCGAAGCCGACAGCCTGGCCCGCTGGGGGCGCGGCCGTGACCGGCACCGGGGGCAATTCGGTGAAGCTGATCTCCGGGGGCTCGGACAGGTCCAGATCCAGCGGCACGCTGCGCGAGTCCGGGTCCAGCGGAGCGGGCGCGGTGGTGGCCTGCGCCGCTTCGGCCTGCTGCCGCGCCACGTCGGCAGGCACCAGGTCAAAGTCAAAATCCAGGCCCGCAGCCATGGACTCTGGCGGCCTGTCGTCCTTGCGCCGGTGGCCCGGGGGGGCTTCGGCCACCAGAATGTCTGCGCGCGGGGGCGCAAGCGGCGTCGTGCGCTTGCGAGGCGGGGGCTCGCCCCGAGCGCTGGCGGGCGTGGTCTGTGCAATCGACAGCAGCAGCAGCAGGTCGTCGTAGGCCGCCAGGTCAAAGGGCTCCACCGCGTCGCCGCCAATGCTGCGGAACAGGAATTTCTCCAGCAGCATGAGCACCGCAGGCGAGGTCCATTCGGCTTCGATCTCCGCCAGCGCATCGGTGTAGTGGTACAGCATGCGGCCCGTGCGGTGGAAGCCCGTGAACTCGGGCACCTGGGCATTGAAGGACGCCATGAACTGCTCGCGCAGCTGCGAGAACTCGTCCACCCGGCTGAGCGTGTGGTACAGACGCAGAAGCTCCAGGTAGGCCAGGGGCGATGACTCGCGGTGCTCGGCAATGTGCGTGCGCAGCACGTCGATGGCCTGCTGGTGCTCGCCGACCGACACGAAAAACTCTGCCTGCTGCTGCACGTCAAACAGCGCTTCGGGGTTGACGATCTGCGTGCCGCTGGCGCCGCGCGCCGCCGCCGGGGCGGGTGCCGCCACGACAGGCCCCTGAGCGTCCATCCAGGGCTCGTCGGCCAATGGGGCAGACCCGGACGGCACCGCCAGATGTGGCGCCAGATGCGGCGCCGCCTCGGCCCCTTGCGCAGCACCCAGCGGCGCGCTGCCGCTGGCGGTGGGCGAGGTGGAAACAAAGGGCTCGTAGGCCGGCGCGCGACCTGCACCAGTCTTTTCTTCCGAGAGTTCCACCACGCCGTCGGCGGAATCCCAAGCATCGCCGGGATGGGGCGAAAGGCCCATCGCCGCATCGTGGGCTGCCTGCACCTCGCGGCTGCCCAGCGCGACGGAATCACGCCAGGCCGCCACGGCCCGGTCCGACGCGGTGCGCAGGCGTGTCCACAGGCGTGCCACCACCAGCAGCACCAGCAGCAGCACTGCCGCCAGCGCGTACACCACCCAGGCAGGGAAGCGCTCTTCCTCGGCCTGCGCGAGTTGCTGCTGCAGCTGCGCCGCAGCATCGCGGTCGCGGCTGGCCTGGCTGCGCAGTGCAGCCGCTTCGGCCTCCAGGGCCTTGAGACGTTCAGGGTCCTGCAGGTCCTGCGGCTGCGCGTTCAGCGCCCTCCACTGGGCAGCGGCCTCGGCGCGCTGCGCGGTGGGCTCTTGCGACGGCGTGATCAGAAGCTCCATGGACGGCCGCAGTGCCACCGGGCTGTCGAGCCAGACATCGAGCGGCTCCAAAACCAGCCGCGGGCGCGCGCCGGCCTGCGGTGCGGCCGCAGCCGACGGGCGTGCGGCCGGGCGCGCCGCTGCTGCCTCGGGTGCACGCGTCGCGGGCCGCGCACGGCTGCGAGGCGGCGCCGCTGCATCGGCTGTCGGCTGCCGCTGGCGCGAGCGCGCGCTGGCCGCCGTGCCCCCGTCGGCCAGCGCGGAGGGTGATGGTGCAGACGCTGCGGGCCCCACGGTGGCAGCAGACGCCGCAGAGGCCCCGGCTGCGCCTCCCTGCGCGGCCTGTGCGGCCTGTGCGAGCCGCGCCAAGTCCACCGGGGCTGCTGTGCGTGGCACGGCCACCGGAAAATCTGCAAGAAAGGTGTAGGTGCGCGAGACTTTGCCCGCGCAGCCCGCCGTCAGCGTGACGGTCAGGATGGGTTCATCGACAGCCACGGCGGCCTGCACACGCACTGCGGGCGGGCGCCCGGCCTGGGCCACGGGTGTGATGCGCACCTTGGCGGTGCCGATGGGGGTGTCGCCGGCACGCAGCGCAGCGTCCACGCACGATGAGGCCACGTCGGAGCCTGGGTCCGGCTGCACCTCGAAGGTCAGGTCCACCGGACCACCCAACACCACCGCGCCCCGGCTGGCGCCCAGCGTCAGGGCCGAAGCGCCAGTGGCAACCACCCACAGACCGGCCCCAATAATGGTGTTTCTGATATTCACAATAAGTATGGATTTGGGTTGCAAGGATTCTTGCACATAACTCCTGCCCAAGGCCAGAGCCATAATGGCGCTATGAAAATTCAGTATCCCAACATCGCCGTCGTCGGCACCGGCGCCATGGGCCGGGGCATTGCACAAATCGCCACCCAGGCCGGCAGCCGGGTTTTTCTGATGGATGCCAACCCCGGCGCCGCAGATGCCGCCAAGGCCGCGCTCGGCGAGCAATGGGGCAAGCTGGTGGCCAAGGGCCGCATCGATGAAGCACAGGCCAGCGCATGGGGAGCGCAGCTGCACACCGTGCAGTCGCTGGACGAGCTGGCCGATTGCGACCTGGTCGTTGAAGCCATCGTCGAGCGGCTGGATGCCAAGCAAGGATTGTTCACGCAGCTGGAGTCGGTGGTCCGCACAAATGCGGTGCTGGCCACCAACACTTCATCGCTTTCGGTCACGTCCATTGGGGCAGCGCTCAAGCATCCCGAGCGGCTGGCCGGGTTCCACTTCTTCAACCCGGTGCCGCTGATGAAGGTGGTGGAGGTGATTGCGGGCCTCAAGACCGACCCCGCCCTGTGCGCAGACCTGGCCGCGTATGCCCGGCAGATGGGCCACACGCCCGTGCAGGCGCAGGACACGCCGGGCTTCATCGTGAACCACGCGGGTCGCGGCTACGGCACGGAGGCCCTGCGCATCGTGAGCGAGGGCGTGGCCGACTTTGCCACCATCGACCGCATCCTGCGCGACCAGGTGGGCTTCAAGCTCGGGCCGTTCGAGCTGATGGACCTCACGGCGCTCGATGTGTCGCATCCGGTGATGGAGTCCATCTACCGCCAGTACTACGACGAGCCGCGCTACCGCCCCAGCGTGATCACCGCGCAGCGCCTGGCAGGCGGCGTGGTGGGCCGCAAGGTGGGCGAAGGCTTCTACCGCTATGCCGATGGCGCCGCGCAGGTGCCCGCCGAACCGCCCGTGCCCGTGGTCGACGAGATGCCGCCGGTGTGGGTGTCGCCCCGTGCATCGCGCCGCGCAGAGCTCTACCAGTTGCTCAAGGACCTGGGCGCGACCATCGAGACCGGCCAGTCCCCTTCGCCCCACGCCATCACGCTGGTAGCGCCACTCGGGTTTGATGTGACCACCGTCGCAGTGGTGGAGCGGCTGGACCCGGCGCGCACCATCGGCATCGACATGCTGATCGAGGACGCCGCCACCAAGCGCCGCGTGCTGGCCACCAACCCGGCCACACGGGTGGACATCCGCAACGCGGCGCACGCGCTGTTTGCGCGCGACGGAAAGGCCGTCAGCGTGATCCGCGACAGCGGCGGCTTCGTCACCCAGCGGGTGGTGGCCACCATCGTCAACATCGCGGCCGACATCTGCCAGCAAGGCATCTGCTCGCCCAAGGACCTGGAGACCGCCGTGACCCTGGGCCTGGGCTACCCGCTGGGCCCGCTGGCCATGGGCGACCGCTGGGGCCCGACCAACATCCTCGAAGTGCTTTTCAACATGCAGACCGTGTATGGCGACACCCGCTATCGCCCCAGCCCCTGGCTGCGCCGGCGCGGCGCCATCGGGCTGAGCCTGACGCATGTAGAAGAAAACTGACCGCCCGCACCCAAGGCCGCACATGCCCGCAGAACTGAGAAGCACCAGCCAGGGCCAGACCCTGGTCCTGACCCTGAGCAACCCCGAACGGCGCAATGCCATCGACCCGTCGATGTATGCCGCGGGCGTGGAGGCGTTGAGCGTGGCCGAGAGCAGCGCCGACATCAGGAGCGTGGTCATCACCGGCTCGGACGGCATGTTCTGCTCGGGCGGCAACCTGCAGCGGCTGCTGGCCAACCGCCAGCAGCCTCCAGAAGTGCAGGCCCAGAGCATCGAAGGACTGCACAACTGGATCGAGACCATCCGCACCTATCCCAAGCCCGTCATTGCGGCGGTGGAAGGTGCGGCGGCAGGAGCAGGCTTCTCGCTGGCCCTGGCCTGCGATTTCATCGTGGCGGCGCGCAACGCGGTGTTCGTGATGGCTTACAGCAACGTGGCGCTGTCGCCGGACGGCGGCGCGAGCTGGAGCCTCTCGCAGGCCCTGCCCCGCCAGATGGCCGCCGAGATCCTCATGGGCGGCGACCGCATCGGCGCGGAGCGCCTGCACGCGGTGGGCCTGGTCAACCGCGTGGCCGAGGCAGGGGGTGCACTCGACGCCGCCCTGGCACTGGCCGAGCAGCTCAACACCAAGGCACCCAACGCACTGGCCAGCATCAAGGAGCTGCTCAACGAAGCGCCCCAGGCCAGCCTGGCGCAGCACCTGGGCCACGAGCGCGACCATTTCGTGAAGAACCTGCACCACGCCAACGGGGGCGAGGGCATCACAGCATTTCTAGAAAAGCGCGCAGCCCGCTACGAATAGGGCCCACGGCATCCTCACCCAGCCCCTGGCCGCGCCCTGCGCGCCCAGGGGCTCTTTTTTTTGCGCCCCACGCACGGCGCAAGGGCTGCCGCGCAGGTGACAACCCTGACGCAGCACGCTGGTCCCTGACGCGACAATGGACCGGTTACCAGTCACCCAAAAGACAGACCATGGACGACCCGATTCTTACTATCGAAGAACGTGAAGCGATCAACTCCGGTCGCTGGTTTTCATCCCTTTCGCCTTCGCTACGCCACGACATCCTCCGATGCGCATACGTCAAACGCTACAAGGACGGCGGCCTGATTGCCGCACGCGGCGATCCGCCCGAGGAGTGGATTGCGTGCGCCCGGGGCGCGGTGCGTGTGAGCTCCACCTCCATCTCGGGCAAGCAGATCACCCTGACCTATGTGGAGCCGGGCATCTGGTTCGGCGACGTGGCGATCTTCGACGGGGACCGGCGCACGCACGACGCGTATGCGCATGGCGACACCACGATCCTGTGCGTGGCCAAGGCCGACTTCAAGAAGATTCTTGCCGCGCACACCGAGTTCTACGAAGCCATGCTGCGACTGCACGCGCGGCGCATCCGCCAGCTCTACGGCCTGGTGGAAGACCTCAACACCCTGCCCTTGCGCGCGCGCCTGGCCAAGCAGTTGGTGCACCTGGTGCGCAGCTATGGCATTCCCAGCCTGTCCGATGGCCGCGAGATGCGCATTGGCCTGCAGCTGGCGCAGGAAGAGCTGGCACAGCTGCTGGGCGCATCGCGCCAGCGCGTGAACCAGGAGCTCAAGGCCATGGAGCGCGAGGATGCGATCCGCATCGAGCCGGGTGGTCTGGTGGTGCGCGACCGCGACGCCCTCATGCGGATTGCTGAAACCGACAACTGAAGCACCAGAACACTCTCCATCGCCCCATCCATGAGCAATTTCGACCACTTTGTCGGCACCCGTCCCGTCTCCGACCAGCATGCCTTCGACACCGAGAAGCTGACCGCCTGGCTGACTCAGCACATGCCGGGCTTTGCCGGGCCCATCACGGTGGAGATGTTCAAGGGTGGGCAGTCCAACCCTACCTACAAGCTGATCACACCCGGCGCCAGCTACGTGATGCGCGCCAAGCCCGGCCCCGTGGCCAAGCTGCTGCCTTCGGCCCATGCCATCGAGCGCGAGTTTGCGGTGATGAGCGGCCTGCATGGCACCGACGTGCCGGTGCCGCGCATGTTCGTGCTGTGCGAAGATGAATCGGTGATCGGCCGCGCCTTCTACGTGATGGAGTGCATGCAGGGCCGCGTGCTGTGGGACCAGTCACTGCCCGGCATGACGCCACCCGAGCGCGCAGCGATCTACAACGAGATGAACCGCGTGATCTCCGCCCTGCACACCGTCAAGTTTGCAGACCGGGGTCTCGCAAACTACGGCAAGAGCGGCAACTACTTCGAGCGCCAGATCGGCCGCTGGAGCAAGCAGTATGTCGCCTCCATCACGCAGCCCATCCCCGAGATGGACAAGCTCATGGAATGGCTGCCCGCGCACATGCCGGCCAGTGCGCGCGACGAAAGCCAGGTCTCCATCGTGCATGGCGACTATCGCCTCGACAACCTCATGTTCCACCCCACCGAGCCCCGCGTGATCGCCGTGCTCGATTGGGAGCTGTCCACCCTGGGCCACCCGCTGGCCGACTTCAGCTACCACTGCATGAGCTGGCACATCCCGGCCTCGATGGGCCGCGGCATTGCAGGGCAGGACCTGGCGGCGCTGGGCATCCCCAGCGAGGACAGCTACATCCGCCTGTACTGCGAACGCACAGGCATTGCCACCCCAGAGGCGCTGCGCGCCGACTGGAACTTTTACCTTGCCTACAACATGTTCCGCATCGCGGCCATCCTGCAGGGCATCGCCAAGCGGGTGGAGGCGGGCACGGCCTCCAGCGCCCAGGCCAAGGCCTCGGGCGATACGGCCCGGCCCATGGCCGAGCTCGCCTGGTCGTTTGCGCAGCGCGGGTAGGCATCCCCACGATTACCAACGGAGAAGAGACCCATGGACTTTGACTACTCGCCCAAAACCAAGGAACTGCAGGCCAAGCTGCTGCAGTTCATGGATGACCACATCTACCCCAACGAGGTCTCTTACAAGGATGAACTGGCCGCCAACACCGCTGCGGGCAAGCGCTGGAGCGCGCTGAACACCATCGAGAACCTCAAGCCCAAGGCACAGGCCGCAGGGCTGTGGAACCTGTTCCTGCCCGTGGACAGCGCAGCCGCCTCGGGCTATGACGGCGCGGGCCTCACCAACCAGGAATACGCGCCGCTGGCCGAAATCATGGGCCGCGTGCCATGGTCCAGCGAGGTGTTCAACTGCTCGGCGCCCGACACGGGCAACATGGAAACCATCGCGCGCTATGGCAGCGAGGACAACAAGGCCCGCTGGCTCAAGCCCCTGCTGGAGGGCAAGATCCGCTCGGCCTTTGCGATGACCGAGCCCGACGTGGCATCGAGCGACGCCACCAACATCGCCACGCGCATCGAGCGCCAGGGCGACGAATATGTGATCAACGGCCGCAAGTGGTGGATCTCCGGCGCGGCCGACCCGCGCTGCGCCGTGTACATCACCATGGGCAAGTCCGACCCGGAAGCACCCAAGCACTCGCAGCAAAGCATGGTGCTGGTGCCCGCCGACACCCCCGGTATCAACGTCATCCGCCCGCTGAACGTGATGGGCTATGACGATGCGCCCCACGGCCACGTGGAGATGACCTTCGACAACGTGCGCGTGCCCGCGTCCAACATCCTGCTGGGCGAAGGCCGTGGCTTCGAGATTGCCCAGGGGCGCCTCGGCCCCGGGCGCATCCACCACTGCATGCGCCTGATCGGCCTGGCCGAGCGCGCGCTGGAGCTGATGTGCAAGCGTGCCTCGTCGCGCGTGGCCTTCGGCAAGACCGTGGCGCAGCAGACCGTGACGCAAGAGCGCATTGCCGAAGCCCGCTGCAAGATCGACATGGCCCGCCTGCTGACCCTGAAGGCCGCGTGGCTGATGGACGTGGCCGGCAACAAGGTGGCCAAGACCGAGATCGCCATGATCAAGGTGGTGGCGCCCAGCATGGCCTGCCAGGTGATCGACTGGGCCATGCAGGTGCACGGCGGCGGCGGCATGTGCGACGACTTCCCGCTGGCATCGGCATACGCCCATGCGCGCACGCTGCGCTTTGCCGACGGCCCGGACGAAGTCCACCGCAACGCCATCGCCAAGTGGGAACTGGGCAAGTACGGCAGCTACGGCCGCGACGCGGGCGTGCCCATCACGCGCGGCGGCTGAGGCAGCGCATTGGCGGCCGGCGCGCCGGCTGCAATCTGCGCAGCGCCCGGCTCGCCATACCGGCTCACCCGGATAGCGGGCCGCGTCCGCGCGTTACTCCAGTGGCGGAGTAGGCGACGCGGGCTGCTGCGGCAGGGGTGCGGTTGCACTGGGCGGCGTGGCAGCAGGCGCCGCCACGTTCTGCATCGCACTCTGCGCTGCGGTCAGCAGCAGGTGGGTGGCATGGGCGATTTCCTGCAGGCTGCGCCGGGTGTGCTCCATGCGCAGGTAGACCTTGCCCCGCACCAGCATCAGCAGCAGCGGTGATTCCGCACGCAGCGCGCTGTCCGGGCCGCCCCCCGCAGTGCTGCTGCTGTCTGCGGCGGCCTCCACGGCGTTGAGCAGCTGCGACACCACCGGCGCGTGGATCCACTGCTGCGCGGTATCGCTGTGCTCGGCCACCACCGCGAAGTGCTTGCGGAACGATCGGGGCAGCTCGGGCCACGCCACCTCCTCGAACATCGCCAGCCAGCGCATTTCCTCGGGCATGCGGGCGTTCACCGTGGTCTGCAGGTTGTCCGTGATGGCGCTGTAGGCGTTGCCCTCCAGCGCCTCCTGCAGCGGCCGGTTGAGCACCATCACGGCGGCTTCAGGATCTGCACCAATGTCTGCGCGGCCGCGCAGCTCCAGGCCACGCACATAGTCGCGGGTCGAAGCGCCGCACTCCAGCCGCCACGGGTGTCCGCCGACTTCGCCACCCAGGTCGAAATGTCCTTCCGCCGCCTGCGTCACGATGGCCAGGCGCTGGGAAGCGGCCCAGCGCGCCACCTCCTGGTTGCTTGCCGGCTTGCCGGCAGACGGCATGCCGCCAGGGTTGCCACCCGAAGGTGCTGAGGTGGGCAGCAGGGCTTTGCGGAGGCGATCAAACATGGCAGGGTTCGGAGCGAGGGGCTCCGCCAAAGTCGCGGGTCGCGGATGAGCGGATTATTGTGGGCAATGGCCGCCACGGCAAACCGCTACCATGGCCCGGTATTCAGCACCTCTACGCGCACCGTGCAACCCGCTCGCCACCGGCCCGACCTTTTGCCGCAGCCCACACGCCGCCGCTTGCTGGCTGCGGCCGCAGCCGGTGCGGCCGGCGGCCTGCTCACCGTGCGGGCCTCACCCTCCCATGCGGCGGCTGGCGGCGGCGAGCCCTGGCCGGTGGCAGGCCTGTCGCCGTCGGCCCAGCGCATCGTTCGGTGGGCCAGCGACACGGCGGACCCCCAGGGCATGCCGTTTGTCGTCATCGACAAACCGGCCGCGCGCATCCACGTGTTCACGGCACGCGCGCAATGGCTGGGTAGCGCGCCGGTGCTGCTGGGCGCAGCTCTGGGCGACCGGTCTGCGCCGGACATCGGCACGCGCCCGCTGTCCCGCATCCGCCCGCACGAGCGCACCACACCGGCCGGCCGGTTCGTGACCGAGCCCGGCCGCAATCTGCGGGGCGAGGACGTGGTGTGGATCGACTACGAGTCCGCCGTGTCGCTGCACCGCGTGCGCAGCGTGCACCCCTCGGAACGCCGCCTGGAGCGCCTCGCGAGCCCTGGTACGCGCGACAAGCGCATCAGCTTCGGCTGCGTCAACGCGCCGCAAGCGTTCTACGACCAATGGATAGCACCCCACCTGGGCACGGTGCCCGGCGTGGCGTATGTGTTGCCCGATACAGAGCCGTTTGCTTCTGTTTTTGTAGCGGCCAGCGCTTACTGAAAGCCATTTTCAGAAAGAAAACGCCTACATCGCTCTACAGTCAAGCGGTAACCGCTATTGAACTTGTAGCAAACCGCGCTTTGGCGCGGGTGCAAAAGCCGGGGTCACGCGGCCGCTGCGAGCGGCAGGTTCAGCAGCAGGTTTTGTGGCTTGATGCGCACCACGCCGTCGCTGCCCGTGGCAAGGCCCAGATACACCGGCTTGCCCGCCACATCTGCGCGCATCTCTGCAGGGTTGGCAAAGCGCAATGTGAACAGGCTGATGAGCCGCGCCATGCGGTCTGCGTCCACAGCCCGGTCCTCATACAGATCGTTCAGGATCGCCGTGGACGCCACGTCCAGCCCCACGTGCCAGCGCCAGGCGCTGTCGGTGATCTGCCGCACGGGCTCGATCTCGACCTGCACGCCCAGCATGTGGGCCACCCATTGTTCCAGCACGCGTGACAGTGCCTTGAGCCCGGACCGCGCACGCGTGAGCTTGAGCGTGAGGCCGTGGCTCAGATCCTGGCTGACCTCGTGGGCCATATCGAGCAGGAAGTGGTGGCGCCCGCTCGCCTGCCAGTAATCGGGGGCGTTGGCCGGGGACAAGACCCGCAGCTCGGCCGTGGGCTGCAGCGCACCGCTTTCGCGCAGCAAGCGCCCCACTTCGCCCAGGCCGGCGGTTTCCTGCAGCATGTCCAGCGTGGCGCGGTCGCCGGCCAGCATCTGGCCGTCATGCTGCGTGATGCGCTGCGGGCGGAACAGCATCTCTGCGGCGCGGGCCTCGAAGGCATCGTCACAGTGCTCCAGCACGCTGCGCAGAATGGCCTGCACCACGGCATCCACAAAGACACCGGGCACGTTCACGGCGCCGCCGCGCATGATGTGCAGGTAATAGCCTTCGAGGCTGCCGGCGGCCAGCACGCCGTCGCGAAAACGCAGGAACACCCGGTAGTTCTCGCGGATGTCCGCATCCGCCAAGGCGTCCAGCTCGGCGTCGGAGACGGCACGGCGCGGCGCCTGCTGCAGCGCCCCATGCAAGGCCTTCTCGGCCGCGCACGATTCGGGGGCGAGCGCCAGCTCCGGCCATGCCAGCAGGCCTGCGAGGTAGGCATCCGTGGGCACCAGCCAGCCATGCGCGTCGCGCTCCAGCAGGCTGAAGCCCGAGTTCACCCAGAAATCACGTGCCATGGCCATTCACCCGTGCCGCAGCCCTGAAGGCGCACAGCGGTTTGTCATTCCCACTCGATGGTCGCGGGCGGCTTGCTGCTCACGTCGTAGGTGACGCGGTTGATCCCCCGAACTTCATTGATGATCCGCGAGGACACCTTCTTGAGCAGCGCATAGGGCAGCTCGGCCCAGTCGGCGGTCATGAAGTCGCTGGTCTGCACGGCGCGCAGGGCCACCACGTAGTCGTAGGTGCGGCCATCGCCCATCACGCCCACGCTCTTGACGGGCAGGAAGACGGTGAACGCCTGGCTGGTGAGGTCGTACCAGGTCTTGCCGGTGGCCTCGTCGGTGAAGTTGCGCAGCTCTTCGATGAAGATCGCGTCCGCGCGGCGCAGCAGGTCGGCGTATTCCTTTTTGACCTCGCCCAGGATGCGCACGCCCAGGCCGGGGCCGGGGAAGGGGTGGCGGTAGACCATTTCGGGCGGCAGGCCCAGGGCCACGCCGAGTTCGCGCACTTCGTCCTTGAAAAGGTCGCGCAGCGGCTCCAGCAGCTTGAGGCCCAGCTGTTCGGGCAGGCCGCCCACGTTGTGGTGGCTCTTGATGGTGACGGCCTTCTTGCTCTTGGCGCCGCCGCTCTCGATGACGTCGGGGTAGATCGTGCCCTGGGCCAGGAAGGTGGCACCCTTGTGGCCGGCTGTGCCCGCCTTCAACTTCGCAGCCTCGGCCTTGAACACGTCCACAAACAGGCCGCCGATGATCTTGCGCTTTTGCTCGGGCTCGCTCACCCCGGCCAGCTTGCCCAGGAACAGCTCGCTCGCGTCCACGCGGATGACCTTGGCGTGCAGCTTGCCCGCAAACATGTCCATCACCATGTCGCCCTCGTGCAGGCGCAGCAGGCCGTGGTCGACGAACACGCAGGTGAGCTGGTCGCCGATGGCGCGGTGGATGAGGGCAGCGGCCACGGACGAATCCACGCCGCCTGACAGGCCCAGGATGACTTCTTCATCGCCCACCTGGGCACGGATCTGCTCCACGGCTTCGGCGATGTGGTCCTTCATCACCCAGTCGGGGCGCGTGCCGCAGATGCCCAGCACGAAGCGATCCAGCAGCGCCCTGCCCTGCACGGTGTGCGTGACTTCGGGGTGGAACTGCACTGCGTAGAACTTGCGGTCCTCGTCGGCCATGCCGGCAATGGGGCAGCTGGGGGTGGAGGCCATGAGCTTGAAACCCGGAGGCAGCTCGGTGACCTTGTCGCCGTGGCTCATCCACACCTTGAGCATGCCGTGGCCCTCGGGCGTGGTGAAGTCGGCAATGTCTTGGAGCAGCGCGGTGTGGCCCCGGGCGCGCACCTCGGCATAGCCGAACTCGCGGGTGTTGGAGCCCTCGACCTTGCCACCCAGTTGCTGCGCCATGGTCTGCATGCCGTAGCAGATGCCCAGCACGGGCAGGCCCAGTTCAAACACCGCCTCGGGCGCCTTGTCGTCCACCTCGTACACGCTGGCGTGGCTGCCCGACAGGATGATGCCCTTGAGCGTGCCGTCCTTGGCGTATTCGCGCACCCAGTCGCTGCTCACATCACAGGGGTGTACCTCGCAGTACACATGCGCCTCGCGCACGCGGCGGGCAATGAGCTGCGTGACTTGCGAGCCGAAATCGAGGATGAGGATTTTCTGGTGTTGCATGGTGGGTTTTAATGAAATCAGCCCCTAGGGAGCCTCTGCAAGAATCACCGCGCCGCGTGCATCTGCGGTCTCGGGCGGTCTGCGGCGTTGCAAATGCTCGCAATAGCTACGGCTATTGCTGCGCTTTGCGCCTTGCAGCCCATCCCAATCCGCAGCGCACGCTTGCCGCTCGATTCATGCAGAGGCTCCCTGGCGCTTATCCCATAAGCGCTAGGGGCTATCAAAACAATAGCATCAGGCGGAGAGGCCAACCATCAGTCGGCGCGGTAGTTGGGCGCTTCCTTGGTGATCTGCACGTCGTGCACATGGCTTTCGCGGATACCGGCGGTGGTGATCTCGACGAATTCGGCCTTGTTGTTCATCTCTTCGATGGTGGCGCAGCCGCAATAGCCCATGGAGGCGCGCACGCCGCCCGCCATCTGGTAGACGATGCTGACCATGGAGCCCTTGTAGGGCACGCGGCCTTCGATGCCCTCGGGCACCAGCTTGTCGGCATTGGGGTTGCCGGTGCTCGATTCCTGGAAGTAGCGGTCGGCGCTGCCCTGCTGCATGGCGCCAATGCTGCCCATGCCGCGGTAGCTCTTGTAGCTGCGGCCCTGGTACAGGATGACTTCGCCGGGCGCTTCTTCGGTGCCTGCAAACATGCCGCCCATCATCACGGTGCCGGCGCCTGCGGCTAGTGCCTTGGAAATGTCGCCGCTGTAGCGGATGCCGCCGTCGGCAATCAGCGGCACGCCCGTGCCCTTGAGCGCCGTGGCCACGTTGTCGATGGCCATGATCTGGGGCACGCCCACACCGGCCACGATGCGGGTGGTGCAGATGGAGCCAGGGCCGATGCCGACCTTGACCGCGTCAGCCCCCGCCTCGACCAGCGCCAGCGCTGCGGCACCGGTGGCGATGTTGCCGCCGATGACGTCGATCTGCGGGTAGTTCTGCTTGACCCAGCGCACGCGGTCGATCACGCCCTTGCTGTGGCCGTGGGCGGTGTCGACCACGATGGCGTCCACACCGGCCTTGACCAGGGCTTCGACACGCTCTTCGGTGCCTTCGCCCACGCCCACCGCAGCGCCCACGCGCAGGCGGCCTGCGGCGTCGCGTGCGGCGTTGGGGAAGCTGGTCTGCTTGGTGATGTCCTTCACCGTGATCAGGCCCTTGAGTTCAAAGGCATCATTCACCACCAGGATGCGCTCAAGCTTGTGCTTGTTCAGCAGCGCCTTGGCTTCGGCCGGGGTGGTGTGGTTCTTTTCGTTGACCGTGATGAGCTTCTCACGCGGGGTCATGATCTGGTGGACCTTGACGTCGAAACGCGTTTCAAACCGCAGGTCGCGGCCCGTGACGATGCCGACCACCTTGCCGCCATCGCACACGGGGAAGCCCGAGATGCCCAGTTGCTCGGACAGCTGCAGCACCTGCAGCACCGTGTGCTCGGGGGTGATAACCACCGGGTCGCGCAGCACGCCGGACTCGTAGCGCTTGACCTTGGCCACGTGGGCGGCCTGCTCCTGCGCCGTGAGGTTCTTGTGGACGATGCCGATGCCGCCTTCCTGGGCGATGGCGATGGCCAGGCGCGCTTCCGTCACGGTGTCCATGGCGGCGGACACGAGCGGCAGATTCAGCTGGATGTTGCGGGAGAGTTTCGTCGCGAGGGACGTGTCCTTGGGCAGGACCTGGGAGTACGCTGGCACCAGCAACACATCGTCGAAGGTGAGCGCTTTTCCAAGAAGGCGCATGAGAAAGCTCCAAAAAACGGATTGTACCCGCGCCCGGCAACTACCAGCCTTGTGCGCCCAAGGCGACCAGCGCCATGGGCGCGCCGGTTTCAGGCGCGCGCCCCTCCGGATGTGGCGTAAACACGCCCACCCGTCGGGCCGCACTGGCGGGCCGATGACCGCAGGGATAAACTTCCCGGCATGAAATCGCACAAGCTTCTCCTGCTGGCTGTGGCCTGCACCTGGGCCATGGGCGCTGCGGCGCAGTGGCAGTGGATCGACAAGGACGGGCGCAAGGTGTTCAGCGACCGCCCGCCTCCACAGGAAATCCCCGAAAAAAACATTCTGAAGCAGCCCGGCGGCCCACTGGCAGCCCGCCCTGCGACGACTGCCGCCGCACCGGCCGATGCGGCCAAGGCAGCGTCTGCCCCCGCTGCGGCCGCCGCGCCCCGCGCGGCCGCCAGTGCCGCAGTCACGGGCAAGGACAAGGAACTGGAAGCCAAGAAGGCCCAGGCCGAGGCCGCAGAGGCCGCCAAGAAGAAGGCCGAAGAAGACAAGATCGCCAAGGCCAAGGCAGAAAACTGCACCCGGGCACGCGCGGCCAAAGCCTCATTTGCCACGGGCCGCCCCATGACGCAGACCAATGCCCAGGGCGAACGCATTTTTCTGGATGAAGCCGGGCGCGCCGCCGAGGTCAAACGCATCGACAGCATCATCGCGGCCGACTGCGCGCGCTGAACCGGGCGCTGAACCGGACGCAGACCCGGGGATTGACAGGGCCGTTGCGGCCTCATCACCCCGGGCCGCAGCCAGTCAATAGCCGGACTTGGCCCCGGGCCGGCGGCGGGCAAACAAGCCGGTAGAACGCGCGCCCTGGCGCGCAAAACGCTCTCGCCGCGCCACCTTGGGGTCGACCAGCAGAGGGCGATACACCTCCACACGGTCGTGTGGCTTGAGCACGCAGTCCAGAGCGACGGGCCGGCCCCACACACCGACGTGTTCGGCCAGGTCATGGGCCACCAGGCCACACGCACGAAGGGCATTGGCCACGCAGGCGCCCGGCGGCAATTGCAAGGCCCATTCACGCACTTCGCGGGGTGCCACGCAGGCGACCACGGTGACCTGCAAGGGCGCCTCTTGGCCACTGCCGGACCCCGCAGCCCCGGTCTCTTGCTGGGGTTCAGCCATACACCTGCTCGGCCCGCTTCACAAAGGCATCCACCATGCTGCCCGCAATGCGGTCAAACACCGGGCCCACCAATGCGGCCAAGGCCGTGCTGCTGAAGCCGTAATTGAGCATCAGCTCGACCTTGCAGGCGCGCTCCGTGCCGTCTCCCACGGGATGGAAGCGCCAGTCGCCGTCCAGCCGCGAGAACGGGCCCTTCACCAGATGCATCTGCACACGTCGGCCGGCCTCGTGCTCGTTGCGCGTGACAAAGGTCTGGCGGATGCCGCCGAACGCGATGCCGACCTCGGCGGTCATGCCGTCCTCGGACTGCTCCAGCACGGATGCGTGGTCGCACCAGGGCAGGAACTGGGGATACTGGTCGACGGCGGTGACCAGGGCAAACATTTCTTCGGGGCGGTACCAGATGAGGACGGACTTGTGAACGGTTTTCATGCAGGCGGGGCTGCGGCGCACGGGGGCACCGAGCCAGAGGAAATTAGAATCGCTGCCAGCGACACCCGAGCATTGTAGGGAGGCCTTTTAACTCCCTGAAGGTGCCGCATCTATACCCAATGGCCAAAAAACCCGATCCCTCGTCCCGCATTGCCGACAACAAGAAAGCGGCCTACAACTATTTCTTTGAAGAGCGCCACGAGGCCGGCATGGTGCTGCACGGCTGGGAAGTGAAGGCGCTGCGCGAGGGCAAAGTGCAACTGACCGACGGCTATGTGCTCATCCGCGATGGCGAGCTGTTCCTGCTGGGCTGCCTGATCCATCCGCTCAAGACCGCGTCGACGCATGTGAACCCCGAGTCGGCCCGCACCAAGAAGCTGCTGCTCAAGAAGGACGACATCAAGCGCCTGATTGGCAAGGTTGAGCAAAAAGGCTTCACGCTGGTGCCGCTGAACCTGCACTGGAAAAACGGCTACGTGAAGTGCGAGATTGCGCTGGCCAAGGGCAAGGCCGAGCACGACAAGCGCGACACCATCAAGGACCGCGAAGGCAAGCGCGAGGTGGAGCGGGCAATGAAGAACCGCAGCCGCTGAAGCGGCGCGCGCCAATGACACAGGGCTGCCAGCACCGGCAGCCCTTTGTCACTCAAGAGAGCGCCGCCAGCGGGTGCGCATGCGCGGGCCACGGGCTCACAAAGAACGGCGCCACCATCTCGGGCGTCACGTCTTCGATGCGGGCCGGCTTCCACTGCGGTGCATGGTCCTTGTCCACCGCCAGCGCGCGGATGCCTTCCACGGTCTCGCTCTGGCCAGGGCGCAGGTAGAAGCAGTGGCGCACCATGTCGCGCTCCATGCGCAGGTCGTCCGCCAGGCCCATGTCCCGCGCTCGGCGGATCTGCTCCAGCACCACGTTCAGCATCAGCGGCGAGCGCTTGCGCAGCGTGGCGGCGGTGCTGCGCGCCCAGTCGGAATCTGCAGCCTCCAGCGCCGCGACGATCTCCCCCACGGTGGGCAGTGAAAAATATTGGTCAAATTGGCCTCCAGCGCTTATCTGTAAAGCGCTAGCAGCTACAAATTTAGAAACAACAAAGTTCTTGATGGCTGCGCCGTCCGCAAACTGTTGCGCGCCCAGCGCGTCCCAGACCGCTGCCTGTTCGCCGGACGGCATGCAGCCATCCGCCAGCTGGGCCGCGATGGCGTCGCCCGCACCAATGGTGTCGCCGGTCAGCGCGAGCCACTCGCCCACGCGGCCGGGGCAGCGGGAGAGGAAGTAGCCGCCACCCACGTCCGGGAACAGGCCAATCGCCGTCTCGGGCATGGCCATCTTGGTGCGCTCGGTGACCACGCGCAGCGCCGCGCCCTGGCTGATGCCCATGCCGCCGCCCATCACGATGCCGTCCATGAAGGCGATGTAGGGCTTGGCGTAGTTGTGGATCAGGTGGTTGAGCGCGTACTCCTCTGTGAAGAAATCCTCCAGCTGCGGATTGCCCTGGCTGCCCGCTGCATGCAGAAAGCGGATGTCGCCACCCGCGCAGAAGGCGCCGAACGGGCCTTCCTTGTTGCTGCCCCGGATGGCCACCGCCAGCACGCGCGCGTCCGTCTGCCATTGCAGAAGAATGCCCATCAGGTCCCGCACCATGCCCAGCGACAGCGCGTTCAGCGCGCGGGGCCGGTTCAGCGTGATGAAACCCACCTGGCCGCGCACTTCACTCAGCACCTCGCTCGGCACCTCTGGCGCCACTACCGTCTCCGTCATTTCTGTTCCTTCCAACCCAACAGTTCATTGAAAACCAGCGCACCGATCACCAGCACGCCTCCGGTCAGCACGGCAGGCGCAGGCTTTTCGCCCGCGCCCAGCCATGCCAGCAGGATGCCGAAAACCACTTCCAGCAAACCCAACAGCGCCATCTCGGGCGCCTTCAGCACCCTGCCGCAGCGCACGGCCAGCACGCAGGGAACCGCCAATTGCACCACGCCCAGCACCGCCAGCAGCAGCAGGTCACGCCCGGACGCCGCAAACGGCAGCGCCAGCGGCAGCGTGGCCAGCACCGAAATCACGGCGCCCACCAGCACGGCCGGCACCAGGTCCACCGCGTGGCCGTGGCGCTGCGAATGCTGCACCACCGTCCAGTTGATGGCCGCCGCCACCGGCACGCACAGCGCCACCAGCGTGCCTGCCAGCGGCAGGCCGGCCATCTGCGACCCATACATCCAGCCAATGCCCAGGCCCGCCACCGCAATCGCCGCCCAGGTGCGCGGCGCAATGCGGTGGCCGATGAACATCCACGAGAACAGCGCCGTGAGCAGCGGGCCGACCGACATGGTGACCAGCACATTGGCCACGGGCATCAGCACCAGCGCCACCATGAAGGCGGTGAACATCACGCTCCAGCACACGCCCGAAACCCACAGCGCCCGGCCACTGTGCCGCATGGAGCTGAACACCGCCCTGCCCTGCAGCGTGGGCAGGATGACCAGCAGCGCCAGCAGGGTGAAGAAGCTGCGCCAGAACGTGACCTCGAAGCTGCGCGCATGCTCCAGGTGGCGCGTGATCACGCCGGCAATCGACCACATGAGGGTCACGGCCACCATGAGCAGCACGGCGCGGGAGTGCGTGAGTTTCAACATCGGGCTTCAGGCTATGGTCTCTTCAGACGGAAAAAAGGCCACTGCTTGGCAGTGGCCCTTTCGGAAACGCTGAGCTTATCAAGAACGCGCTGCGCGCTTGCGCTCGTTTTCCGTGAGGTGGCGCTTGCGCAGGCGCACCGACTTGGGCGTGATTTCGACCAGTTCGTCGTCCTCGATGAATTCCACGCCGTATTCCAGCGTGAGGTCGATCGGGGGCGTGATCTTGATCGCGTCTTCCTTGCCGGACACGCGGAAGTTGGTGAGCTGCTTGGTGCGCGTGGCGTTCACCACCAGGTCGTTGTCGCGGCTGTGGATGCCCACGATCATGCCTTCGTACACGGGGTCGTTGGCCTTCACGAACATGCGGCCGCGGTCGTCGAGCTTGCCCAGGGCGTAGGTGAAGATTTCACCGTCATCCATGGAGATCAGCACACCGTTCTTGCGGCCGCCGATGTCGCCCTTGTGCGGCTCGTAGCTGTCGAAGATGTTGCTGATGAGGCCCGAGCCGCGCGTGAGGTTCAGGAACTCGTTGGTGAAACCGATCAGGCCACGGGCCGGAATGCGGTACTCCAGGCGCACGCGGCCACGGCCGTCGGACTCCATGTTCACCAGCTCGCCCTTGCGCTCGCCCAGGGCCTGCATCACGCCGCCCTGGTGGCCTTCTTCGATGTCGGCCGTCACCAGCTCGATGGGCTCGTGCTTCACGCCGTCCACATCCTTGAACACCACGCGGGGCTTGGAAACGGCCATTTCATAGCCTTCGCGGCGCATGTTTTCGAGCAGGATGGTTAGGTGCAGTTCGCCCCGGCCCATCACTTCGAACACGCCTTCCTCGTCGGTTTCGTTCACGCGCAGGGCCACGTTGTGCTGCAGTTCCTTTTGCAGGCGGTCCCAGATCTGGCGGCTGGTCACGAACTTGCCTTCGCGGCCGGCCAGCGGCGAGGTGTTCACGCAGAAGTTCATGGTCAGCGTGGGCTCGTCCACCTTCAGCATGGGCAGCGGCGCGGGGTTGGCAGGGTCGGTCACGGTCACTCCGATGCCGATGTCTTCGATGCCGTTGATCAGCACGATGTCGCCAGGGCCGGCCAAGGGCGTCTGCATGCGGTCCAGGCCCTGGAAGGTCAGCACCTGGTTCACGCGGCCCTTGGTGGTCTTGCCGCCGGGGCCTTCCATGACGATCACGTCCTGCATGGGCTTCAAGGTGCCCTGGCTGATGCGGCCCACGCCGATGCGGCCCACGAAGGTGGAGAAATCGAGCGCCGAGATCTGCAGCTGCAGCGGTGCGGAGGCGTCGCCCGTGTTCGGTGGCACGTGCGAGAGGATGGTGTCGAACAGGGCCGACATGTCGGGACCCCACTGCTCACCCGGTGCGCCCTCTTCCAGCGACGACCAGCCGTTGATGCCGGATGCGTACACCACGGGGAAGTCGAGTTGCTCGTCGGTGGCGCCCAGCTTGTCAAACAGGTCGAACGCTGCGTTCACCACCTTGTCGGGGTTGGCGCCAGGCTTGTCCACCTTGTTCACCACCAGGATGGGGCGCAGGCCCAGGGCCAGGGCCTTCTTGGTCACGAAACGCGTCTGGGGCATGGGGCCTTCCTGCGCGTCGATCAGCAGCACCACGCTGTCGACCATGGACAGGGCGCGCTCCACTTCGCCGCCGAAGTCCGCGTGGCCGGGGGTGTCCACGATGTTGATGTGCGTGCCCTTCCAGCTCACGGCGCAGTTCTTGGCCAGGATGGTGATGCCGCGTTCCTTTTCGATGGCGTTGTTGTCCATCACGGTGTCGACCACCTTCTCGTGGTCGGCGAAGGTGCCGGACTGCCGCAGCAGCTGGTCGACCATGGTGGTCTTGCCATGGTCAACGTGGGCAATGATCGCAATGTTGCGGATTTGTTTGGTGGTCGTCATAGTTCTTCCAATGTGCCGCGTGGCGCCATGGACGCGGTATGCGGCTTGCTTTCCAGGATTTGTTGAATTTCCAGCGGACTCAGGAGCCTGTCCGGCACCAGCTCCCCGCCCACGATGTGGCCCACCCCCAGCAGCGCCGGGGGATTCTCGCCAAACACCGCCACGGCACTGGCATCGGGCCAGTTGCCACGGCGACGCACGCCCGAGAGGAATCGGGCTGCATTCTCACCATCCAGCGTGACACGCGTGTGCCCGGCCAGCAGCGATTCGGGTGCCTCCAGGCAGGCCATGCGCTCCGCCTCGGGCATGGCCTCCAGCTGCGCCAGCGTCACGCAGCGCTCCACCCCCAGCCCGCCCGTATCGATGCGGCGCAGGAAGCTCAGGTGCGCGCCGTAGCCGAGCGCAGCGCCAATGTCTTCGCCCAGCGTGCGGATGTAGGTGCCCTTGCTGCAGGTAACTATCATTTTTATAGCATTCAGCCCTTTATCAGTAAGCGCTAAAGACAGTTTTAATGCATGAATCACCACATCCCGGGCTTCGCGCTCCACGGTCACGCCGGCCCGGGCGTACTCGTACAGCGCCCGGCCGTCTTTCTTGAGCGCGCTGTGCATGGGCGGCACCTGGCGGATGGGCCCGGTGAACTGCTGCTGCACCGCGGCGATGCGCTCGGGCGTCAACTCGGCCGGGTCCACCTCGCGCCGCTGCACCACCTCGCCCTCGGCGTCACCGGTGGTGGTGGTCGTGCCCAGCACGGCAATGGCTTCGTACGTCTTGGCGGCCTCCAGCTGCAGCTGGCTGAACTTGGTGGCGGCGCCAAAGCACAGCGGCAACACGCCCGTGGCCAAGGGGTCGAGCGTGCCCGTGTGGCCGGCCTTTTCGGCGCGCAGCAGCCACTTCGCCTTTTGCAAGGCGTCATTGCTCGACAGTCCGAGCGGTTTGTCCAGCAGCAGCACCCCGTGCACAGGGCGCCGCTGCACCCTGGTGCGTGGCGCTGTGTTCACGTCAGTCTTCTTTGGAGCGGGAGGCGACCGCCTGGGCGATCAGCGCGTTCATGTCGGCCGCACGCTCGGTGGTGCGGTCGAACATGAAGTGCAGCGTGGGCACGGTGTGGATGTGCAGGCGCTTGAACAGCCCGTTGCGCAAAAAGCCCGCCGCCTGGTTGAGGGCGGCCTGCGTCTCCGCCGGGTCGCCCGTCAGCACGCTGAAGAACACCTTGGCGTGCGCATAGTCGGGAGTCACCTCCACGCCCTGCAGCGTCACCATGCCCACGCGCGGGTCTTTCAGCTCGCGCGCGATCAGCTCCGTCAGATCGCGCTGGATCTGGTCGGCAACCTTGAAGGAGCGGTTGGGCGTAGCGGATTTCTTGGCAGCCATCGCAGGTTCTCACACGCCTCACAGCGTGCGAGCGATCTCCTTGATTTCGAAGAATTCGAGCTGATCGCCTTCCTTGATGTCGTTGTAGTTGCGCAGCTTGATACCGCACTCGAAGCCTTCCTTGACTTCCTTGACATCGTCCTTGAGGCGGCGCACGGACTCGACTTCGCCGGTGTAGATGACCACGTTGTCGCGCAGCAGGCGGAACTTGCAGTTGCGCGTGACCTGGCCGGAGGTGACGTACGAACCCGCCACCGTACCGATCTTGGACGCCACGAACACGGTGCGGATTTCGGCCGTACCGATGGCTTCTTCGCGCTGCTCGGGGGCCAGCATGCCGGACATCGCGGCCTTCAACTCATCCACGGCGTCGTAAATGATGTTGTAGTAGTGCAGATCCACGTCGCTCGACTCGGCCAGCTTGCGCGCACCGGCGTCGGCACGCACGTTGAAGCCGATCACGATGGCCTTGGAGGCGATCGCCAGGTTGACGTCGGACTCGCTGATGCCGCCCACGCCAGCGTAGACCAGCTGCACGCGAATCTCGTCGGTGGAGAGCTTGAGCAGCGAGGCGGCCAGCGCTTCCTGCGAACCCTGCACGTCCGCCTTGATGATGATGGGCAGGGTCTGCACCTCGCCTGCGGTCATCTCGGAGAACACGTTCTCCAGCTTGGCGGCCTGCTGCTTGGCCAGCTTGGTGTTGCGGAACTTGCCGGCGCGGTAAGTCGCGATTTCGCGCGCACGGCGCTCGTCGGACAGCACCATGAACTCGTCCCCGGCCTGGGGCACGTCGGACAGACCCTGGATTTCCACCGGGATCGACGGGCCTGCCGTCTTGGCCGGCTTGCCGTTTTCGTCGAGCATGGCGCGCACGCGGCCCGAGGTCTGGCCGGCCAGCACCACGTCGCCCACCTTGAGCGTACCGGACTGCACCAGCACCGTGGCCACGGGGCCGCGGCCCTTGTCCAGTTGTGCTTCGATCACCAGGCCCTTGGCCAGGGATTCGACCGGGGCCTTGAGTTCCAGCACTTCGGCCTGCAGCAGCACCTGCTCCAGCAGGTCGTCGATGCCCATGCCGGTCTTGGACGAAACGGCCACGAAGGGCGAGTCGCCGCCGTACTCTTCGGGCACCACTTCTTCGACCACCAGCTCCTGCTTCACGCGGTCGGGGTTGGCATCGGGCTTGTCGGCCTTGGTGATGGCCACCACGATAGGCACCTTGGCTGCCTTGGCGTGCTTGATGGCTTCCTTGGTCTGGGGCATGACGCCGTCGTCGGCGGCTACCACCAGGATGACGATGTCGGTGGCCTGCGCACCGCGGGCACGCATGGCCGTGAAGGCCTCGTGACCGGGGGTGTCGAGGAACGACACCATGCCGCGCGGTGTTTCCACGTGGTAGGCACCGATGTGCTGCGTGATGCCGCCGGCTTCGCCCGCCGCCACCTTGGCACGGCGGATGTAGTCCAGCAGCGAGGTCTTGCCGTGGTCCACGTGGCCCATGACGGTGACCACAGGCGCGCGCGGCAGCAGCTCGGCGTCCTTCTGGCCCGAATCCTCGTCGGTGAAGGCTTCAGGGTCGTCCAGCGCCGCCACCACGGCCTTGTGGCCCATTTCTTCCACCACGATCATCGCGGTGTCCTGGTCCAGAGGCTGGTTGATGGTGACCATCTGGCCCATCTTCATCAGCGACTTGATCACCTCCGACGCCTTGATCGACATCTTGTGCGCCAGCTCGGCCACAGTGATGGTTTCTGGCACGTGCACTTCGATGACGCGGGCTTCCACCGGCGCCGATTGCTGGTGATCGTCACGCTGGTCGCGGCTGTCGCCACGGCGGCCGCGCGGGCCACCACGCCAGTTGTTACGGCCCACGCCGCCACTGCTGTCGCCGCGGGTCTTGATTTCCTTCTTCTTGGCCGGATCACCCGCCCAGCTGGACGACAGCTTGGCAGACTTGACTTCCTTGCCAGCGCCGGGCGCTGCCGCACCGGCAGAGGCCCCGGCACGCGCGCCACCCGTGCCTACGGCGGGCTTGTGCAGCGTGCCCTTCTTGGCGTCGCCCACCGCTGCGGTCTTGGCCGCCGGCTTGGCTTCTTCGGGCTTCTTGGCCACCATGACCGCCTTCTTGGGCGTGGCCATCATGGCGCGAATGGCTTCGGCTTCGGCGAGGGCCTTGCGGCGGCGCTCTTCCAGGTCGCGGGCGCGGGCGGCTTCCTCGTCGGAACGGGCCTTGGCCTCGGCCTGGGCCTTCTCGCGGGCCTCGGCCTGGGCTGCAGCACGTGCGGCAGCTTCAGCGGCCTGCTCGCGCGTGGCCTCTTCCTTCACGGCAGATGCCTGGGCTTTCTTTTCGGCCTCTTGCGCGGCATAGGCGGCGGCGCGCTCTTCGGCTTCGCGCTCGCGCTTTTCGCGGGCTTCGCGCTCGGCACGCTTCTCGGCCAGTTCCGCCTCCTGGCGGCGGATCAGCTCGGCCTGGCGGCGGGCTTCTTCCTCGCGGCGGGCCAGCTCCTGGTCCTCATGAGACACCGCAGACTCTTCGGCCACGGACTCACGCGCTTCGGCGGCGGCTTCCGCGCCTTCGTCACGCTGGATGAAGGTGCGCTTCTTGCGCACTTCCACCTGGATGGTGCGGGCCTTGCCGGTGGCGTCGGCCTGCTTGATCTCGCTGGTGGACTTCTTGGTCAGCGTGATCTTCTTGCGGTCGGGCGAAGCCGTCCCGTGACTGGCCTGCAGGTAGGCCAGCAGCTTTTGCTTGTCGGATTCGGTCAGCGCATCCGAGGACGCGGCCTTGCCCACACCCGCTGCCTTGAGCTGGTCGAGCAGGATTTCAGGCGATTTTTTGAGTTCGGTGGCGAACTCGGCGACAGTGTTACTGGACATATATGGTTCGTGCCTCCCTGACCTTTACTCTTGCTGCCCTGCGAACCAGTGTTCGCGCGCCTTCAGGATCAAGGCTTTGGCATCTTCTTCAGACTGTCCGGTCAGGTCGGTCAGTTCATCAATGGCCAGATCGGCCAAGTCGTCACGCGTGTGCACACCGCCGTCAGCCAGCTTGGCAATCAGGTCGGGTGTGAGGCCTTCAAGATCCCGCAGATCCTGGGACACCTCGTCCACGCTTTCCTCGCGGGCGATCTCCATCGTGAGCAGGGCGTCCTTGGCACGGGCGCGCAGCTCGTTGACGGTGTCTTCGTCGAAGCTTTCGATCTCCAGCATTTCCTGCAGCGGCACGTAGGCCACTTCTTCGAGGCTGTTGAAGCCTTCGGAGATCAGGATGTCGGCGATTTCTTCGTCCACATCCAGTTTTTCCATGAACAGCTTGCGGGCCGTGTCGGTTTCGTTGGCCTGCTTCTGGGCGCTTTCGGCGGCGTCCATGATGTTGATCTTCCAACCCGTGAGGTCGGAAGCCAGGCGCACGTTCTGGCCGCCACGGCCGATGGCGATGGCCAGGTTTTCCTCGTCCACCACCACGTCCATGGCGTGCTTTTCTTCGTCCACCACGATGGAGGACACGTTGGCCGGGGCCAGGGCTCCGATCACGAACTGGGCCGGGTCTTCGGACCACAGCACGATGTCGACGCGCTCACCAGCCAGCTCATTGGTGACGGCGTTCACACGCGTGCCGCGCACGCCCACGCAGGTGCCGATGGGGTCCACGCGCTTGTCGTGCGAGAGCACGGCGATCTTGGCGCGCGAGCCGGGGTCGCGGGCGCAGGACTTGATCTCCAGGAGGCCTTGCTCGATTTCGGGCACTTCGTTGCGGAAGAGCTCGATCATGAATTCGGGGGCCGAGCGCGACAGGATGATGGGCGCGCCGCGCAGGGTCAGGTCGACCTCCATGATCATGGCGCGCACGCGGTCGCCGCTGCGCAAATTTTCCTTGGGGATCATCTCGCCACGGCGCAGGCGGCCTTCCACGCGGCCGGACTCGACGATGATGTCGCCCTTGTCCATGCGCTTGACGGTGCCGGTGAAGATCTTCTCGCCGCGCGACATGAAGTCGTTGAGCAGCATCTCGCGCTCTGCGTCGCGGATCTTCTGCAGGATGACCTGCTTGGCAGCCATGGCACCGATGCGGCCGATGGGCACGGACTCGACGCCTTCCTCGATGTACTCGCCCACCTCGATGTCGGCGATGCGGTCCTTCGCATCCATCAGCAGTTCTTCGGCGTCGGGGTTTTGCAGGCCGGCGTCGTCGGGCACCACCAGCCAGCGGCGGAAAGTCTCATAGTTGCCGCTGTCGCGGTCCACCGCCACGCGAATGTCCACCTCGCCCTGGTAGAGCTTCTTGGTGGCCTGGGCCAGGGCCGATTCCACAGCGCCCAAGACCACATCCCGCTCCACGTTCTTCTCGCGCGAAATGGCCTCAACCAACATCAACAGTTCGCGATTCATGCGACGACTCTCCTATTTCAATCACCCGAGGACGGGGGCGCCCAGCAGCCGCCCGTCCCATCATGTTTGTTCATTCAGCAAGTCTCAGGCCGGTGCCGGGCCTGCCTTGCCTGCGCGCCCCTTGAAGTCCACGATGGGCGCCAGGCGCACATCCCGCAGTTCGTCCAAGGTAAAGCCCAGCGCCTGCAAAGGGGCGGGCACACGCTTCTTGCTCACTTTTTGACCTGGCTTGACCGGGGGCTCGTCGCTCCAGACGATCTGCCAGCCTCCGGAATCGGCACGCTCCAGGGTGCCGCGAAATTTCTTGCGGGTGGCGTTGACTTGACCACCGGCTGCAGCGCCAATGGGCGCCTTCAGGGTGATGTCGATGACCGAGCCCTCAAAACGCACAAAATCCTGTTCGTGGCGCAAGGGGCGGTCGATGCCGGGGGACGAGACTTCGAGGCGCTTGTATTCGACGCCGTCGACTTCCAGCGCAAACTGCAGCTGGCGCGTGACTTTCTCGCAGTCTTCGACGGTGATGAACTGGTCGACCAGGGGCGCGGGCGCTTCGGCAGCCGGCGGCACCCAGGGCAAGTCGATGGTGACGCGCAGCAGGCCGCCAGCGGAGCGCTCGATCTCCACCAGGTCATAGCCGAGGCCGGTCACAATTTGTTCAACGACTTGCTGTAGCGCCACGTGTTCAGTTCAATCCCGGAAAAACAAAAAACCCGATAACCCCCGGAGATCGTTCTCCGACAGCTTCGAGCTCCAAAAGCGTTCGACCAAAAAAAACGGGCGGTAGGTACCCGCCCGCTTGGTCGTGAGGCTCTGATTGTAGCGTGGAACGCAGGGATATGCAAAGCCGGGGCGGCCATTCGCGCCCTGACCGTTGCGTTGCCGCGCCAGCGCGCCCGCACCGGGGCTGCGTGGCGCAAAGCCTGGGCCGGGCCTTGCGCGACCTGCGCCGACAGCTACAACGTCGATAGCGGGCGCAGCAGTTCGGCGAGATCGCCCTCGGTAAAGAGCGGCTCCCGGCGCGCCGCCGACTCGCTGTAGAGGCTGCCCGCGAGCTGCGCCTTGCGCTCCTGCAGCGCCAGGATGCGCTCCTCGATGGTGCCCTGCGCCACCAGCTTGACCACCCACACGCTCTGCGTCTGGCCGATGCGGTGGGCGCGGTCGGTGGCCTGGTTTTCCACCGCCGGGTTCCACCAGGGGTCGAAATGGATCACGGTATCCGCCTGGGGCAGGTTCAGCCCCACGCCGCCGGCCTTCAGGCTGATGAGGAACAGGGGCACCTGCCCGCTGGTGAACTGCTCGATGATCGCGTCGCGCTTTTGGCTCTGCCCCGTGAGCTTGACCCAGGGCAGGCCGTGCTTCTTCAGCTCGGCCTCGATCAGTGTGAGCATGCTGGTGAACTGCGAGAACAGCAGGATGCGCCGCCCTTCGGCCAGCATCTCGGGCAGCAGGGCCATGAGCTGCTCCAGCTTGGCCGAGGTCTTGACCTTTTTGGCGGCATCGAGCGGCACCAGCGCGGGGTGACAGCACACCTGGCGAAGCTTGAGCAGCGCATCGAGGATGGTGATCTGCGACTTGGCCAGGCCCTTGGTCTGCAGCGCCTCGCGCACGGCTTTTTCGGTGCCGAGGCGGATGGTTTCATACAGGTCGGCCTGCGGGCCAGCCAGCTCCACGGGCATCACCGACTCGACCTTGGGCGGCAGCTCGCCCGCCACCAGGTTCTTGGTCCGCCGTAGCATGAAGGGCGTGACGCGCGCTCGCAGCTGCGCCAGCCGCGCGGTGTCGCCCTGCTTTTCGATGGGATTGCGAAACAGTTCCTTGAAACGCTGCTGGCTGCCCAGAAAGCCCGGCATCAGGAAGTGGAACAGGCTCCAGATTTCGCCCAGGTGGTTCTCCATGGGCGTGCCCGACAGGCACAGCCGGTGCCGCGCCTTGAGCGCCCCCACCACCTGCGCGGCGTGGGTGCTGGCGTTCTTGATGTTCTGGGCCTCGTCCAGCACCACCAGGTGCCAGGGCTGCGCCAGCCAGCGTTCGCGGTCGCGCTGCAGCAGCGAATACGGGGCGATGACGAGGTCGTGCTCGGCCACCGCGTCGGCCACGGCGTGGCGGCCCGCACCGTGCAGCACCAGGCAGCGCAGGCCGGGGCAAAAGCGGGCGGCCTCGCGCTGCCAGTTGCCCATCAGGCTGACGGGCGCGATCACCAGCGCCGGGTCGCTCAGGCGGCCCGCGTCTTTCTCGGCCTGGATGTGCGCCAGTGTCTGCAGCGTCTTGCCCAGGCCCATGTCGTCGGCCAGCACACCGGCCAGGCCATGGGCGCGCAGAAACTGCAGCCAGCTCAACCCCTGCTGCTGATACGGGCGCAGGGTGGCCTGCACGCCCGGGGGCACGGGCACCGTGGGCAATGCAGTCGCACCCTGCAGCTGGGCCACCAGGTTGCGCAACCCCTGCGCGCCCTCCCACACTGCGCCTTCGCCCAGGGCGGCGCTGGTGCGCAGCGCATCCATGCGCGAGAGCTTCAGGCTGCTGCCGCTGAAGTCGTGCGCCCGGTCGCCCACCAGCTCCAGCAGCGCAGCCATCCAGGGCCGCAGGGTGTCGGTGGGCAGACGCACAAAGCCAGGGCCGGGCTGCGCTGGCAGGTAGACATGCGAAGGCAGACGGGGCAAGCCCGTGGCCGGGTCCAGCGGCTGCGCGGCAGCAGCGGCGATCAGGCCGGGCACAAAGGGCAGGATGTTGTGGCGCACGCCATCGATCTCCATGCCCAGCGACAGCGCGAACCAGGGGGATGTGGCCCCATCGCCCCCTTCGCCAACTTCGCCCTCCTCACCACCGGGCCGCAGCGCCACGTCCAGCGCATCGGCATGGGTGATCCAGCCGTTCAGCGCCGCATCCAGCGTCAGTTCAAACCCCGCGTCGCGCAGCACCCCAAAGCCGTTGTCGGCCCAGTGCAGCCAGTCGTTTTGCGATTGTTCGCCGGGGATGCCGAACAGGCCGTCGTCCGTGGCCAGCAGGCCCAGCTCCATCAGGCTTTCGATGGCGTCCAGCTCGGCGCGGGCATCTCGCTGCAGCAGCACCTGGCCGCCGTCGGCGCCCGGCACCAGCACGCCCAGGTCCTGCCCGGGCCACCAGCCCACATGGCCTTCGTAGTCAAAGCGCAGCTGGGCGGTGATGAGCCCCAGGTCGGGTACCTCGGCCGGGGGCACGGGCGCCAGGTGCAGGCGCGCCACGGGCTTCACCCCCTGCACGCGCGTGAGGGGGCTGAGCACGGGCGGCAGCGGCAGCAGGCCGCCCAGGCGGCTGGCCACCTCGGCATGGTGCTTTTGCAGCGCGGCCGTGGCAAGCGGCGGCGCCTGCAGCAGCAGCTCCAGCTGCGCGGGGCTCAGCCCCTCGGCTGTCACGGGCCCGCACAGGCCCTGCTCCACATCCAGGTACAGCGGCGGGCGGTTGGCGCACAGCGTGGCGCTGGGCTGGGGCAGGCGCGGCTGCAACGTCCAGGCGCCGTCGTCGCCCCCCTGGCCGCCGCGGGGGGCGGCGGATGCAGCCCAGTCCCAGGCCATGGGCAGCGGGTCGCCATAACGCAGCGGCACCCCCACGGTGGAGCCGCCGGCATCGACAAACAAATGGCCCGTGGCCGCCGCCTGCTGCAGCACCAGCAGGCCGGCTGCGCCCTCCAGCACGCCCGTGGGCGCACCGCTGTAGGCCGAGTAATAGCCCACGCTGCGCGGCATGGCGCGCAGCAACTGCAGCAGCTGGCGGTCGGCCTCGGTGGCGCGGTCGTACACCGCCTGGCCCGGGCCGGGCTGGGTGCGGATGGCCTTGGGCTTGGCCCAGCCGCCGGTGAGCTTGGGGTAGGACACCACGGCCTCGATCTGCAGCTGCGGCGCCCCCGAGCGCAGGCGGCCCACGGTGGAAAGCAAATAGAGATAACACTCGGGCCGGTCTGCCCGCGCGCCGGGTGCGGGCGGGGCGACGTTGTCGGCGGCCCGGTCCCAGTCGTGCAGCCAGCGCACCAGGCGGGCCTCCTCTTCGGCGCGGGCCTGGGCGGCCACGCGGTCCTGCATGGCCTGGAGTGCCTTTTCGGCCTGGGGCGACCGCGACGGCTGCGCGGGCGCAGCGCGGGGGTGCAATTGCGCGACCTTCGCCGTCAGGGCCACGGCGTGCTTGCAGTCGATCTCCACCGGGCAGGTGCAATCGCCCTGCCAGTCGACCACCTGGCCATTGGGCGCCAGGGCCAGCGCCACCGTCACCGCATAGGGCCGGGGCTGCGTGCCCTGCACGGCGCCACGAATGCGCCATTCGCCCGCCTCGTCACCCGGCTCGATGTCGATGCTGACCACCGCGCCCTGGCGCATCAGGTCCATGCCGCGCGACCAGGCGCCTTTGTCAGACTGGGCCTGCAGCGAGTTGATGGCAATGAGGGGCAGTTTGGCGGAAGACAAGATATGTGATCAAAAATGGCCCCAGCGCTTATCTGTAAAGCGCTGACAGCTATCAAAAAAAGAGTAAGCAGCCTACTGGCTGCGCGCCGCGCGCACGCGTTCGAACACGCCCTGCGCCTCGCCCCCCGCCCCCGCGCTGCCGGGCGCGGCGGCCTGCAGGCTGGCCAGCAGCCGCGCCAGCACCGGCGCCTGCGGCAGCAACGGGCCCAGGAAGAGCGCGCGCTGGCCGTCGGCAATCAGCAGCGTGGGAAAGGTTTCCACGTCCAGGTCGCCCGCCAGGTCGGATTCGTCCTCGATGTCCACCCATTCGAAACGCACGTCCGGGTGCGCGCGGGCCAGTTCGTCGAACAAGGGGCGGTAAAGGCCGCAGGTGCCGCACCACGCGGCACACAGGCACACGGCCCACCAGCCGCCGGGTGTGGCGGCCGCAGGGCTTTGCGGGGTGGACGTGGGCAGTGTGGCGGGGCTGGACATCGAATGGACTCCTGGGACGGACGCGGCAGCCCCCGTGCATAGAGACCGCTACAGCCCGCGTCGTTCGCGGGCGCGGTAAACCTCGATGGTACCCACCGCAGGCGCCCGGTTGCCCCACTGGTTGCGCACGAAGGTGGTCACGGCCGCAATGTCGTCGTCCGACAGCACCTGCTGGAAGGGCGGCATGCCGTGCGGGCGCGGGTTGCCGGCCGTGGCCGGCAGGTAGCCGCCCTGCAGCACCACGCGCACCAGGTTGGTGGGGTCGGCCAGCATCACCGCGCGGTTGCCCGCCAGCGGCGGAAAGGCGCCGGACTCGCCCTGCCCCTCGCCGCCATGGCACTGCGCGCACTGCTGTTCATACACCTTGGCGCCGCGCGCCATGGCGGCGGCGGGGGGTGCGGGCGGCGGGGCGCGCTCTGCGGGCGGCTGCTGCGGCAGGGCCTGCAGGTACACGGCCATGGCGCGGGCATCGGCGTCGGACAAATACTGCGTGCTGCGGAACACCACCTCGGCCATCGGGCCCAGCACCGAGCCCTGCGGCGCCACGCCGGTCTGCAGCAAGGCCATGACGTCTTCGGCGCGCCATGCCTTCACGCCCGCCTCATGCGCCGCATTCAGCGCCGGTGCATACCAGTTCTGCACCGGAATCAGCCCGCCGGTGAAGGCCTTGGCATCGGTGGTGGCCCCCAGCGCGTTGCGCGGCGTATGGCAGGCTGTGCAGTGGCCCAGCCCGTTGACCAGGTAGGCGCCCCGGTTGTATTCGGCCGTTTGTGCGGCGTCGGGTTGCGGCGCCCCCGGCACGAAGAACAGAGCCCGCCACACCGCCACCGCCGCCTGCGTGTTGTACGGAAAACGCAGCGCGTGCGCCCGGTTGGGCTCGGCCACGGCGGGCAGGCTTTGCAGATAGGCAAAGATCGCGTCCGAATCCTCGCGCGTGACCTGGGTGTAGTTGGGGTACGGAAAGGCCGGATAGAGCAGCCGCCCGTCCTTGCTGCGCCCATGGTGCAGGGCGCGCCAGAACTCGGCCGATGTCCACGTGCCGATGCCGTGCGTGGTGTCGGGCGTGAGGTTGGAGCTGTGCACCACGCCAAACGGCGTCTCGATGCCGCGCCCGCCGCCATACGGCGCGCCGCCCTGCGGGGTGTGGCAGGCCATGCAGTTGCCCACGCGGGCCAGGTACTCGCCGCGCCGCACCAGGTCGGAGGTGGACTGCAGGGTGTCGCCCGCGGGCAGCGGCGCTTCGCCCTGCACGTTCAGGGTGATCACGATGGCGGCGGCCATGCCCGCAGCCGCAATGGCGCCGGAGAGCGTCCAGAGGATGCGTTTCATCGTTGCCCCCCCGCACGCGCTGCCACCGGCACCTCGGCCACACCGCCGCACCGGGCGGGCAGCGCGGCAGGCAGGCTGCGAGCCGGCTTGCCGCCCGCTGCCACCGGCTGGGCCGCCAGCCAGGCAGACACGGCGCTGACATCGTCCGGCGTGAGCTGGCGCGCAATGTCGGCCATGCAGTCGGGGGCCTGGGCGCGGCGCTGCCCGGTCTTCCACGCACCCAGCTGGCTGTTGAGGTAGTCGCGCGGCAAGCCCAGCAGGCCGGGGATGGACGGCGCCACGCCCGTCATGGCCGCGCCATGGCAGGCCACGCAGGCAGGAATGGCCCGGGCCGCATCGCCGTGCTGCACCAGCTGGCGGCCCTGCTCCAGCACAGCGGCGGGCGCTTGGGGTGCGGGCGGGGGTGGGTATGGCAGGTCCAGCGCCGCAAAGTGTTCGGCCATCTCGCGCAGATAGTCGTCGGTCAGGTGCTCGATGAGATAGGTCATCTGCGGGTAACTGCGCCGCCCGTCGCGGAAATTGAGCAACTGGTTGGCCAGGTAGCCCGCCGGTTTGCCCGCAATGCGCGGGAAGTAGCCGTCCGGCGTGGCCCGGCCTTCCTTGCCGTGACACACGGTGCAGGCCAGCACCCGCGGGGCCATGGTGGTGGCTGGCACCGACGCGGTCACAGCAGCCGAAGCAGCCTTGGCAGCTGTTGCAGCCGTAGATGACTGGGCGGGGGGCGTGGCCAGCGCCGCCGACCCGGCCGTGGCGGCCGTGGCGGCTGTGGCAGCCAGCAGAGGGGCCAGCAGAGGGGCCAGCAATGGGGCCCACAGAACGCGCATCGGCAGCACCACGCGATCCATGTTGAATGTCGTCACGCGTTGCATTGCGATGCCCGCTGCGGCCCACCCTCGTGGGCCCAGAGACGGCCAGCGGCGAAAAAGATCGATCAGAGGCATGCGGGAAGGGCCTTGGGGAAGGGGCTTGGGGAAGGGGCTTGGGGGCAGTGGACAGACCAGAGAGCCTACACCGCGCGCTGCGGTGGTCGCGCGCCTTCCGGGCGCGGGCACGGGCAGGGCATGGGTCGAAACTTAAATTTGATAGCAACAATCCCTTACCCATCAAGCGGAAAACGCCAATTTCATTCACTTTTTCACAGAAGACCAGGCAGGTACGGCTTATCACAGCCAGCCAAATTCCGCTTGCACGCAAATGACAAGCACGGACGGCGTTGGATGCACCCAACCTCGGGTTCTCCCGCCCTCGGCATGGCTCTTGCAACGGCATACTGAGCGCCGCCCGAAACCGGGCCCCTCCCCGCCCGCCGTCCCGGCAACCACCCTGTCCCCCACCATGGCAACACCCCAGCCCGTCCCGTTTCTGACCGTGGAAGACGAAGACGACTGGGTTGTCTCGTTTGCGCTGGGCCCGCTGGGTGCCCATCGGCTCACGCTGATGCGCACGCCGCACCTGGAGTTCATGCTGCGCCCCGAGCAGCGCGGCGTGTCGGTGGGCGCCGAGGCGGGCAAGCGCCCTTCCCTGCTGGTCGCCGTGCAGTGGGGCAGCAAAAGCGTGGACGTGGTGTCTACCGAGCGGCGCTACTGCCTGGACGTGAGCCGGGTGGACGGCCACACCCTGGCAGCGGCGCTGCGGGTGCTGGGCAAGATGAACTTTGACCAGCGGTTTCAGCTGGGCGGGGCGGCATAGGCCGCTGCCACGCGGTCAACCACTCATAAATTCATAGCCACCAGCGCTTGATGGATAAGCGCTGGTGGCCTAATGACACCAAAATCCGGCGCTTCAAGGCATTTTGCTGCGCTCCCCATTGCCAATCGGTATGAGGAATGCCGTGGGCAATAGATCCGCTCAGCGCATCATCTGAAACAAAGCCGTGGTGATGGCCACCTGTGATTCATCCAGCGACGTTGCCGTGGTGGTGCCAAACGCCATACGGTCATCAATGGGCCAGGCTAAGCCATTGAGCTCAGTGACGGAATTTGCAAACGAGCTATCGCGCAGTCGCCCAAACCGAGCATCGCTGCGTCCATCAATCTGCTGGTCCAACGCACCTGCCAAAGAAAAGGTAACACCCCGGATCACCATAATATTTCGCTTTCGCGTCACAAACGTCCCCACGGTTGCGCCAGGCTCTGCCCAGTCACGGCTTTGAAAACACACACGCACTTCCTGGGGGTTTCCATTGCTATCCAGGTACACATAACGGTCCTGCTGGCCCTCGGTGCGGCCCGTGGGTAGGCGTATGCCAGCCGCTAAAAAGGCGTTGATCAAGTCTGCTCCGCACAGTTCGGTGCCCGCTGCTGCAGCGCCGCCATTGACCTGCCCCGTTGGCGCCGTCGGGCTGTCGCCAGGCGGGTAGCCAACGCCATTGAAGAAGCCCTCATAGGCAAGCTGCCAACCCTGGATAAAGTCGGTAGACAGGCGCTGATTGGCGGCAGAGCGCTGCAGATCACGGCCTACGGCAACGGCGCCCAGCACCAAGCCGATCACGACCAGAACGACACTCAGTTCCAGCAACGAGAAACCTCTTTGACTACGTGCGGCAGCGCCATGGGTATGGAGATGAAATAGGGTCATGGTGCGTCACTCAGTAAACGTCGGTCATCAAATCTCTAGTGGCCAATGGCATCAGCCCTCAGCGCGTTGGTGTTGATGTCGCGGGATAAATTGGTCATTGCGGTGGTGCGCGTCGCGAAATCATCAAAAACATCTTCGGCTTCCGCCAGGGAAAGCGCTGCGTCCACAACCGCTGCCGCCGCCGCAATGTCACTGGCCACTGCCAAACCAATGCCCACGGCTGCCAGTGCAATCTGAAATGCTCTGGCGCCCACAGACATGGTGGTATCCGCCACGGCAGACACCATCTCTTTGGCGGCGTCCAACGACCCTGCTGCAGCAGAAAGCGCACCAGCCGCGGCCGCCGCCACGTCAGCGCGAGCCAGCACCACAGCGATATAGAGTTGGTCACGGTAGTCATACATGGCGCGCTCCATCACGAACGCGCCCGTCGCCACATTGAAATGCGCATGCGAAATCGCAGACAGCGCCGCACCGCATTGCAGCTCGGTAAACAGTTCGTAATGACTAGCGGCAAGCACGATGTCGTCGTACTGGTCGCTCACGGCCTGCGCAGGCGAGGCAAAAGTGGGGTCGGCATTGGAAGCTGTGGCGTTGGCACCGTCGAAGGCCTGGCCGTTGCCCTGTGCATCCAGCAGCCCCGGCGCAGCGACTACGAACGCAGCGATACGTCGGTTTGCGCCAACCTGCGTGGCAAGGCGGCCTGCGGGAGCGACCAGGTCATCGCTGGCGGTGTTCAGCGCCAAGCAAATGTCGATGAGGTTGACCGCATTCACTACGCCCAAGGGACATGCCGGGTCGGCTGCCGCGTCGCACGCCGGATTGAGCGGCGCTGCATCGTTGCCAGACTGGGTCATTCCCAGCACGCTGTTCAGGCTGGGCAGCACCGCGGGAATGGGGGGGGAATTCGGGTTCGGTGCCTCTGTATGGTTCTGAGGTTTGGGGTCTGGGGTGCGCACACGCAGGGGATTCATGCGGTCGCGCACCACTGCCAGATCCCGGTCCTGAGGCGCTGCTGCCATCGTGGCGCCTGAAGGAGCACGGTACACGCCATAGCGCAGACGACCCGCTTCGGGGCGCGGAAGACTCAGCGTACGCCAAGGCAGGTAGCCCATCTGTCGGATGTCAGTGCCATCCGTACAAGACTCAACGCCGTTGGTGTCCGCGGCCGGACATGGCAACCTGTAATGAGAATGCAGATAGCCCACCAGCGCCTGCCGCGACTGCTGCTGTGCATCCATTTGCACGCCCGCAACCCGATGCCGCTCTGACAACTGCCAGAAAATCACTGCGCCGGGCAGTATCAGTCCCAGGGCCAACAACACCAGCGACAACTCGACCAATGTGAAACCCAGCATGCGGTGTTTCATGGGTTTAGCCCTTTCTCGTCCAGCCGGGTTGCCGCGGTCAGCGCCTGGGTAAACGTTTCAAACACTCTGATCACATAGGCTCGCGAGGCAAGTTCCTTGTCTTTGGAATCCTGCAGGGCCTGCTGGGCTTCAATAAGATCGTCAGCCGCAAAACCTACCTCCACGGCTGCAGTGACCACATTGGCTGCGGACAGCGCCAAGCCAAAAATCGTGATCCCTTCGGTATTGGCGGCTGAAGCGACGGCGAGGGCTGCACTGCCTGCGGCCAAGGCTGCGTTCATGGCCGCCATGATGACGCCCGTTTCCGCGGCTTCCAGGGCCGACTCGGCCTGCGTGATGTCAAACACTCGAAGCGACCAATACTCCTGCACCACCCGCACGTTGTCATAGGCGGTGTAAGCCCCCTGCGCCGCTGCATGCATGGCACCCAGGCGCGCCACGCAGCCGACGCGGGCCGCAAGATCACCCGGGCCTACCGCAACGGACAGGTCATCGAAATTATTGTCCTGCGCACGTCCAGGCAAATCGAACCTGAACCCCGCTGCACCGCCCGGCACGTTGCTGCCTTCAAACACGCCGTTAGCACCCGGATGCGCTATCACAAACGCGACCGGAGTACTGGCACTGAGATTGCCCACAGTGAGAACGCCCGCCACCGTCGGATCGGCCGCGAGCCGCCGCACCACACGACACCAGTCCAGGCCATTGATGGCGGCACGCCGGCCGCTTGCTGCCGTGATGGCGTCCGTCAAGGCGGCCGCAGCAGCATTGACGCCCGCATCGGTCGCCAGCGCCAAGACCGGAATGGTGGGGCTGTAATTGAGATTCAAGTCGGGGGACGCCGAGGCCGCCGGGGCACTGGCCAGATCCAGCGAAGCGCCACGATTGACGCCATAGTGCAATTGCCCCATTCGGCTGGGCAAGCCCAGGGTGCGCCATGGCAACAGAACGGCAGCCGCGCTTGTGTTGCCACAGTCTTCGTTCCCGTTGGTACTTGACGCAGCGCATGGCAGCCTGTGATTGGCCAGCACAAACCCTTCTACCGCCGCTTGCGCTTCAGCCAACTGGCTAATGATGGCAGAGCGCTCCATAGGCGCGCGCGTGTCGGCCACCCAGCGCCACGTGAATATCCCAATCACCCCGACGACGGCCATGGCAACGCCCAACTCCACCATCGACAGCCCGGCCTGCAGCCGGTGCGACGGGGACCGAACCTCAGCGCTCTTGAACATCATCGCGTGCCTCCCTTGCGGTCCACGTCCGCCAGGATGGCCTCTGCCTGCTCCGGCGTCATGGGCACCACGGCCGAGCCTGTGGCGTTGCAGGGCGGTGGGTTGTTGACACGGTTTTGAGCTTCCAACAACCGGGCATCAGCCGTGGTCTTTCGATCTTGGGCCGCCGCAAGGCGCTGATTCAGCGCATCGAGCTCCTTCTGCAACTTGACGGGTTTGAGGTACTTGGCATCGGTGCTGGGGCTGGTCATAGCGCCCAATCCAAAAAGATCGACCAAGGCAGAACTCAACTGCCCGGCGCTGTTGATGTTGACATCTCCCACCTGGCAGGCCGATGTGCATCCATGAGCAACCAATACTCCACTGCTGTTATAGATGTTGTAGCGAGCCGTGCCGTTGACGAAGTTGGCAATCGCGGACTGATAGCTCGTCTGCGCCGTGGAGTAGGCGGTGGTGGCAGCGGTCTGTGCTGCAAGGGCATTGTCCAGCGCCGTCTGTGCGGTAGCCAATTCGACCACAGCTTTGTCGCGAACCGCGGTCAGGCCGGCCACGTCACCTGCGAGTTTGAGCTCTGCATCCTTGCCATCGCGCTCATTCTGGAGTTGTGTTTTGTTGGGCGGGTTGGTCGCTATCAGCAGGTCCAGCGCAGCAATTTCATTGTTGAGCCGGGTGATGGTGCCTGGGATGTCTGCCAACATCGCGTTGTACTTGGCAACTTCGGTGGCCCAGCGGTCACGCAGCTGCGTGGCCTGCGTCACTTTGGAATCGGCTGCGGCACTGGCATATGACGCGTTGCCCCAAGTCCCCGCGGCCGTCAATAAGGTTGTGAGCAGCCCGTCAATCTGCGAACTCGCCTGGCCGTTTCGAATTAGGCTGGTCAGGCTATCGACGGCGGCAGTTCGCTGCGCGATCGCGGTGTTGAGTTCTGCCGTCTTGTTGTTGACGGCCGTAGTAGCTGCAGTCAATTCGGCGTTGGCATCCGTCACCTCTTGTTGCGCTATAGACAGCATGAGGTTATTCACGGTCGGATCCATCGGCGGGCAGATTTCGGCGGCCGTGGCATCGCTGTCAGCCAGTGTCAACGCTGTACCGGCAATGCCGGCTGCCACAGCATTGGCAACCACCGCCAGGCCGTTGGCGATGATCACGCCCCCAGCCAATCCAATCGCCACCGTGTGCTGGGGGGCGGCCGCACAGGCATTGACGGCCAAGCCCAGCGACGCTGCACAGATGGCCCACTCAGCAGCTGCATTCCCCGCATCCGATGCCCCTTCGGCCACGGCCAGGGCGATCTCCAGCGCCGTCATGATGGCGGCGAGCGTGCTGAACGCCACCGCACGCCGCGCCGAATCAATGTTGTCAGAGCGCATCTCTGCCACATCCAGCGCCACATCGTGCGCGAGTGCCACCGTGTTGATGGAGTCGATCAAAGGGCTGCAATGAAAGGCCGTCAGCAGGCTGTCGTAGGACCGCTCAAGCACGATATCGTTGTAGCTTGCCAGAAGTGAGCGCCGATGGGGGTCTTCCATGCGGTTTGCGTTGGCTGCGGCGCTGGAATTGGCACCGTCGAAAAGATCTCCGTCGCCATCCGCATCGTTGTTGCCCGGATGGGCCAGGGCATAGGCAGTCGCGCGCGGGGTCGGCGCATTGACCTGGGCCAAGGTGGGTGACATCGTTGTCGTACGGCCCGCTTCAAGCCGTTGACACAAGTCGGGTAGCGTAAGGATATCTGCAGGGTAGGAGCCACCACGCATGGCGAAAAAACCACCAGCCCCATCGTCATATTCAAGAGGGGTCCAGGTGTCAGTCAACATCGTGAGGTCGTTGGCACCTCCTTGGCGCTGAACGATGTAACGCAACTGGCCCACGTCCACTCCGGGGTCAACGCCCGCCATGCGCAAGGTTACTGTCGGCAGCCAACCCTTCTGAGTGGCCGGTGCGCCGCAATCCTGCAGCCCATCGCGGTCAACGTCCGGGCACGGAAAGCTGCGCGCTACAGTGGCATAGGCTATGAGTGCCTGATCCGCCTGCGCCAAGGCCTGGCGCTCCTGACGAGACGAATCCACCGCTGCACGCTCGCGCCATTCAAGGTAGCCCATCGTGGCAAGGCCAGACATGACTGCGATAAGCAGCATCACTTGCAGCAGGCCAAATCCGCCCGAACTGCGCGCTACGCGTCGGGACGAAAAGGGGGGATTGGTCGTAGACATCGACAGCATGAACATGTAGAAAAAGTTGCCGTCAGGGCAGGCTCTTGCGCAGCCAACCAGCGAGTTGCGCAGGCGATTCGGCGATCACCACGTCATCGGATGTAAATCGAAGCGGCGCTGAAGGGCTTGTCGCACACAGGCTGGTCAAAGCGTGTGGTGCATCCAGCCGGTCGCCGTCTCCGTCCTTGTCCTGAAGTGGCACCACCACCCAGTACGCAGCAACCATTACGCGATTGGCAGCGCAGTCGATGACTCCTGCCGCACCTCCGTCGCCCGTGAGATGTGTGCGCGTTGAAGATACTGCCTTTGTAGACGCGTTGTTCAACGCAACGATGAGGTCGGTGATATCTCGGTGCGTGGGCTCGCCCAGCGAGTCTCCCGTTCGCTCCAGTTCCAGCGCCAGATCTGCGTCTTGTGCAGGCGAGACGAGATTCGGCTCTCGAAAAACTGAATAGCGAGCACCTAACCGATCCGTGGGCAGTTCCAAACCTACGCTGACATAAGGAAACCAGCCTAGTTGGATACCTGAAGCACACGTGCCGCCGCTGAGCGCCTCATATCCATTCGGAAGGGTCGCAGGACAAGGAAGTCGTCCATTACGCAATACAAACGCCCGCAGGATCGACTGCAATTGCGCGGCGTCGGCCCGGCCGCGTTCGATTTCCTGTTGCTCAGATACCGTCGCGTATCCACTGAAAGCCGCCCAAGACATCAGACCCGCGACAGCCAGCGCGATCGCCACCTCGACCATGGACAGTCCCGTTTGAGCAACGCGTCTGCCCAATGCACCAGAGCGACTTGCACCTCGGTTCATGGAAGTTTCCCCGCACGTGTAGGCTTGGGCACGAAGGCCTGTATGGCTTTGGCCTCCACAGCCACACGCTCGCCCAGCGTACGCATTTCAGCCAGGACGACTTGCTGTCGGGCAGCATCCTTGGGCGACTTGCTCTTGATCAGGACTTGCAATTCCGCATTGAGCTCCTGCAATTTGGCGTTCAGGTCCAGCATGGTGCGCAGCGATTGAAAATAGCGAGGGTCAAAGCTAGGGCCAGACAGCGCTTCCAGCTCATCCACCAGAGCCCGCATCTTTTGCGGGGATGCCTGAGGCCCTTGAGCACTAAGCGCTCTGAACTCTGCACGCACTTCAGCCAAGCGGCGACGGCGGTCATGCTTCGCGACGTCTGTCTGTGGACTACTAGGTACCGCCAGCGGGGCCATGGATGCTGTGGGAGCTGGCGGCACAATTCGAGGACTCGCCGCTCGGGGAGGCGCGATATTGGCGACTGGCCCCAGTGGCTTGCCAGCCATCCACAAAAAAGTCGCGATCACGACCAACAGCAGCAGTCCAAGACTCCCACCGATCAAAACAGGCTTACGCATTCAGTCTCCTGCCCAACAGAACAGGCAGGCCTCGCCAGCAAATAAATTCACCAACAAACCTCTGGCCGACGCGGATGTTGGAATGTCGGTGCGAAACGGAACGAGCGACGAATCAGACGACCAGGACATCAGCCTCCCCCCATCGTCTGGTTGACCGATTGCCGCACCAGGTCGTAGATCGGCAGCAGCAGCGCCACGATCAGGAACAGGAACAAGCCACCGGCGATCAGGATGATCAAGGGCTTTAGGATTTCCGCCAGCGACTTCACCAGCACCTCCAGGCGCTTGCGGTAGTCGGCCGCCAGATGGGAGAGCTGCTCGTCGAGGCTGCCCGACTCTTCGCCCACCGAGATCATGCGCACCGCCATGGCCGGAAATCCGCCCACGCGCCGCATGGACGACGACACGGATTCGCCCCGCGAGACCGATTCGGCCACGTGGATGAGGCGCGTGCGGTAGTAGCGGTTCTTGGTGGCCCGCCCGAGGATGCGCAGGCTGGACACGAGATCGACCCCGGCCCGCACCAGGATGGACAGGTGCTCGGTGATGTGCGCCATGCCCGACGACACCAGCAGCGTGCGTGCCACGGGCAGGCGGTGCAGCACGGTGTAGGTGGCCAGCTGAAACCGCTCGGAACGCCGGAACAGGATGACCCCGGCCGCCACCACCACAAAGGTGACCAGCAGCACCCACGGCAGGTGCACCGACAGCAGGTCTGCAAACGCCACCAGGCCTTCGGTGATGGGTGGCAGCTTGGCCTGCAGCTGCTTGAACAGCCGGGCCATGTTGGGCACCACGTAGTAGATCCAGAAGATGGCCACGCCGATGATGGTGGCGAACACGAACGCGGGGTAAATCAGCGCGGTCTTGATGTCGCGCCGGATGTTGATCATGCGCTCCACGTGCTCTGCGGCCTCGCCCAGCATGCGGTCGAGCGTGCCTGTCTGGTCGCCGATGGACACGAGGTTGCGCACCGTTTCGGGAAAGATGTTGGGGTGGCGGTTGAAGGCCTCGGTCATGCCCACGCCGGCATTCAGGTCGTCCAGCATGTTGCGGGCCACCGCGGCCATGGCCGAGTTGCCCACGCTGTTGCTCTCGTCGACCAGCGTGGCGAGCGCATCCAGCGCCGGCACGCCCGCGCGCATCATCAGCCCCAGGTCGCGCAAAAACCCGGCCAGGTCTTCGCTGCGCACCTGGCGGCGAAACAGGTGCAGCACCACGTCGGTGACCATGGCCAGCCATGCCGGAAAGCGCCACAGGCTGATGACCGTGCCGTCGGTGTCCGATTCGAGCCGCATGCGCGCCGACAGGTCGCGCTTGACGGCCAGCCGCAGCAGGCCGGAGCGCACCGCCCCGTGCGGAAGCAGCACGCGGTAGTAGTACGTGTTGAGGTGGGCCATGCGCGTCTCAGTCCTCGCCCACCGTGCGCAGGATTTCTTCCATCGTGGTCTCGCCCGCCAGCACGCGGTGGCGCGCGAGCGTGAGGATCGGGCGCATGCCCGCAGCCAGCGCTCGCTGGCGCATTTCCGCGCGCGAGGCATCGGCCGCGATGGCATCGGCCAGGTCGCGGTTGACGACCAGCATTTCGTACACGGGCAGGCGGCCCAGATAGCCGGTGTCGCGGCACTGGTGGCAGCCCGCGCCATGGAACACCTGCGTGGTGTCGTCGGCATGGCCGCGCCCCAGCCAGCGGCGTTCGTCCTCGGTGGCCAGGCGCGGCGTGGCGCAGTGCGGGCAGATGCGGCGCACCAGGCGCTGGTTGATCACTGCCACCAGGTTCTCGGCGATGGTCTCGGTGTCCACGCCCAGCAGCTTGAGCCGCGGCATGACGCCAAAGATGGTGCCCACGTGCAGGGTGGACAGCACGAGGTGGCCGGTGGAAGACGCATCAAGCGCTGCGCGCGCGGTTTCCGCGTCGCGGATTTCGCCCACCAGGATGATGTCCGGGTCGTGCCGCAGGAAGTGCCGCATGGCGTTGGCGAACTCGTAGCCGGCGCGCCGGTTCACTTCGGTCTGGCAGGCCACAGGCACGCGGTATTCCACCGGGTCTTCCACGGTGAGCACGTTGCGCTCGATCAGCGGCTGCATGCGCAGCGCAGCGTGCAGCGTGGTGCTCTTGCCCGAGCCCGTGGGGCCGGTGATGAGGATAAGCCCGTGCGGACGCGAGAACGCCTTGGCCATCACGGCCACGTCGTCTTCCAGAAAGCCCAGGTCGGCCAGCTTGTCGAGATTGCTGCGCTCGGGCAGCAGGCGCAGCACCATGCGCTCGCCGAATTCGGAGATCAGCGTGGACACCCGGATGGTGTAGTTGTGCTCCATCACCACGGCGGTGAAGCTGCCGTCCTGCGGCAGGCGCTGCTCGCTGGCGTCCATGTCGGCCTGCAGCTTGACGTAGACCACCAGGCGGTCGAGTGCCGGTGCCAGCGCAAACACGGGGCGCAGCACGCCATCCACACGCAGCAGCACCGAGCGGCTGCGCGCCGTGGGTGCCAGGTGGATGTCGGTGGCGCGCTCGCGCACGGCCAGGTGCAGCATGTGCTCCAGCAGGCGCGCGGGGCTGTAAGCGCGGTCCACGTCGGCTTCGAGCTTGCGCACCTCGCTTTCGATCAGGCGTGCGGGCGGGTGTTCGGCAAAGTAGTAGTGCTGCTGGATGGCCTGCGCCACGCTGTCGAATTCGCCCTGGAAGAAGTGGCAGCGCTTGCCCAGCTTGCGCTGCACCAGCTCCGAGACCACGTCGGGCTGTGCGTCGCCCAGCACCACGTCGATGAGGCCGTCCTCGTTCTGCCGAACGGGCAGGAATCCATAGGTCAGGCACAGCGCGCGGTTGAACAGCCCGGCCACGGCGGTGTCGGGCTCGGGCATTTCGTCGGTGTTGACGAAGCGCAGGCCGCGCTGGTCCGCCAGCTGGCGGGCCACCTCGTTGGCGCTGGCAAAACCCAGCTCGACCAGAAGATTGCCCATGGGCACCTTCTCGATCTTCTGCTTTTGCAGCACGTAGTCGATGGCCACGGCCGAGACCAGCCCGGCATTGACCAGGGCCGCCCCGAGGGAGGGACTCTTTTCCCTGAGCACCGCCAGGCGCTCAGCCGCAGAGGTGCCAGTGGTTGGCAGCAACTCGCCCGAGTTCTCCTGCACGATTTCAGCGGGGGGATGCATCCTGGTGCTCCAAAAGTAAGAAGGTCAGTTCGTCGGGTTTGCCCGTGGCGGGCAGCCCTTGCTGCTGCTGAAAGCGGGCAAGCGCTTCTGCGGTCCTGGAGCCAAAGAAGCCGTCGTCGGGCTCGCGCAGGTCGAGCAGGCCCAGGCTGCGGAGCTTGCCCTGCACCTTGCGCGTGGCTTGCTGGGCGGCCGTGATGTGGCGCGCATCGCCACGTCCCAGCCATGCCACCCACGCCTCCTTGCCGACGGAGAACCGACACATGCGCGTGGAGGGTTTCCAGGCCGGGCTCGTGCCTTCGGGCAGGCGCTGCACCAGCACCATCTCGTCCGGCGAGGCCACGGACTGCAGCTGGATTTCGCACGCGCGGCGGCCCGATGGGTCCGCATCTGCCGGTCTGGCTGCAGCCTGCGCGGCGGCCACAGGCGGGGTCGCCAACGTTTCGGTGGACGATGGCGACGCAGCAGCGGGCAGCGCCGAGGACACGGGGGTGGGTGCCTGGGCAGGCGGCCGGGCGCGAGGCGTCGATACCCCGGCGCCCTCACCCGCCACACCGGCGGAGGGGGCCGATGCGGCAGGCTCTTGGCCCGGGCGCTCCTTCACTGTCGAGGTCTCGGAGGTCGCGGAGGTTGCAGAGATCGCGGCTCCGTCGCCGGGTGGCACGATGCGGTCCCAGTGGACAGCGGCCATGGCGGCCACGGTGGCGGTGGTGCCTGCCAGCAGCCCGGCCAGCAGCCAGGCCTTGCGCTTGCGGCCGGCGCCCGCGGCGCCTGCCGGGGCCGAGTCTTCCTCGCCCAGCGCGGGCAGGTCGGCCACGGCGCGCTGCACCAGCGCCGTCGTCACCACCGAGGCCCGGGTGCTCGCCAGGCCATACAGGCAGCGGTCCAGCACCAGGTGAATGCGGCGCAGGTTGCCTTTGGAGGCCCGGTGCAGCACATCGGCCGCGCCGGCTTCCATGCACAGGCGCCCCTCGGCGCCCGCCGCGTTCACGCGGAAGTCGAAGTAGCGCGCCACTTCATCCTTTTGCAGGCCGCGCAGGCGCGCATGCTTCACGATGCGGCTCTTGAGCTGGCGCAGCCCGGCCGTGGCCAGCGTTTCCTCCAGCTCCGGCTGCCCCACCAACAATATCTGCAGCAGCTTCTCCTGCCCGGTCTCCAGGTTGCACAGCAGGCGCACCAGCTCCAGCGAGTCCACGCTGAGGTTCTGCGCATCGTCGATGACCAGCAGGCTGATGTCGCCCGCCTGATGGCGTGCGATCAGAAACTCGGTCAGGCGCGCCAGGCCCTGCTCCACCGAGTCGGTGGGCGGCAGCCCGAAATCGGCCTGGATGGCCGAAAGCAGCGCACTGTCCTGCAAGAAGGTGTTCAGGATGAGTGCGGAATGGCAGTTCTTGCCCTGCAGCGTGTCCAGCAGCCGCCGCACCAGCGTGCTCTTGCCCAGGCCCACTTCGCCGGTCAGCAGCACAAACCCCTTGCGCGCTTCGATGCAGTGCACGATTTCCGCGAAGTCTTCCTCCAGCCGGGGCGTGAAGAAGTACGACCCCGCATCTGGCGTGGGAGGAAAGGGGTTGCGCGAGAGGCCGAGCGTCGCGTAGATGGGGCTGGCGGTCATTGGCGGGCGGCGGGGGTGAACTGGCCCAGGGCCGCGCGCAGCGCGGACGAGTCGGGATTCAGGCGAAGCGCACCGTCCAGCGTGGCACGGGCTTCTTCGGGCTTGTTCTGGCGCACCTGGATGCTGGCCAGGTTGATGGACGCTTCCTCGTCGCCGGGCATGCGCTCGAGGATCGTGCGGTAGCCGCTGGCGGCGGCGGCATCGCGGCCTCCGCGCAGGTCAAACCAGGCTTGCGCGCGCAGCAGGCCCAGCGAGCCGGCGGGCAGGCGCTCGCGCAGGGCGGCCAGTTCGCGCTCGGCATCGGCGCTGCGCCCTTCGCGCATGGCAGACACCAGGCGCGCAAAACGCACTTCGATCGGGGTTTCGTCCACGGCAGGTGCGGCGGCGGGTGGCTCCACCGGAGCGGCTGGGCGGCCCACGCGGGCCTGCCGCACGGGTGCAGGGCGTGGCGCAGGGGAGGCCACGGGTGCGGCAGCCGGGGAGGCCCCTGCCGCAGTCTGCGAGGTTGCGGGCGCGGGCGCGGCGGCCACCACCGGCGTTGCCGCTACCGGCTGCGCCGGGGCGGCTGGCACCGCAGCGGCCGGCATGGCCACGGGGGTTGCCACGGGTGGGGAGCCTTGCGCGGCCGCATCGCCACCGGCCACCGGCACCGAAGTGGCGGGTGCGGTGGTCCCGGTGGTCGCAGCCGTCGCGACCACCGCAGCTTGCGGCGCCGACAGATCCACCACGGGAGCCGACGCGGCAGCCAGCGGGGCGGGCACAACGGGCTGGGCTGCCACAGGCTGCGGCGCGGCAGACCGGCTCAGGTTCGGGTCAAAGCGGGGCTGGGTCTGCGTTTGCCACACATACCAGCCGCCCACCCCCACGCCCACCACGATCACGAATGCCAGCGCAGCGTCGACCCATGCAGGGCGCTTGCGGACCGGCGTGGCGGGTGCCCGCGGCAGCACACGCGGGGCGTCCTGCGGCGCGTCCATGGACTTCAGCGCGTCGTGGATGAGGCTCATAGCACACGCACCCGCAAAACGATGACCAGCTCGCGGCTGCCATGCACCTTGTTTTCGTTGCCGAACAGCTTGCCCAGCAGCGGAACATCGGACACCACCGGAGCGCCACGGTCGTTGTTGGAGCTGCGCTGGTCGATCAGGCCGCCCACCACCACCACATCGCCATCACCCACGTTGAGCGTGGTGGTCAGACCTTTGTAGCTCACCTTGGGCAGCGATACGAGGTTCTCGCCGCCCACTGCCACCAGCTGCAGGCTGGCCGGGTCCACATCGCTCTGCATGGGGTTGAGCATCAGCTCGATGCGGCCATCGTCGCGCACCATGGGCAGCACCCCCACCATCACGCCCGAGAACACCGTGTCGGTCTGCACGCTGGACGAGGTGGTGGACGCACCGCCACCGGGCACCGTTTGCGTGGACGCCGACTGCGACACATAGCGCGAACTGGTGCCCACCGACAGCAGTGCGGGCGTGCCATTGCGCACCTGCACGTTGGGGTTGGACAGCACCTTCAGGTTGCCGTAGGCGCGCAGCGCATTGATCACGATGCCGTAGTTGCTGCCCTGGTAGGACATGCCGAGCGCCGGGCCTGCCACGCTGCCGATGAGCTGCGCGGGGATGGAGATGGCGCGCGCCGGATAGCCCGTCCCGCCATTGGGCAGCGTGCCGGAACTACCGCCCAGCTGCATGGGCGACGAGCCAAACCCGGCGGCCAGGCGGCCCCGCAGGTTGGTCCAGTCCACGCCGAACTCGAAGTTGTCGGACAGCTGCACGTCGATCAGCTGCGCCTCGACATAGACCTGCTTGCCCAGCACCTTGTGCACCTGCGCCAGCATCTTTTCGACTGCGCGCATCTTGGACGGCCGGGCCTTGACGTACAGCGTGCCGGTCATCTTGTTCAGGGTGAAGCCGCTGTCGTCGCCCATGGTGGCCAGCGGTGCCTGGGGCACGGCGGGCGCACGCTGTGGCGCGGGCATGCCGGGCCACGGTGCGGTCTGCGATGCGCTGGCCGCCATGGCCAGGTTTTGCTGTTGCTGCTGGGCCGCGCGGTCCTGGGCGTTGTCGCCCAGCACGGCCTTGATGGCCTGCTCGATCTCCAGATACGGGTCGGAATTGCTGCCGCCCGAGCCTGCCATGGTGAGGCTGCCCTGCTGCGCACCCGTGCCGCCACCGCCGCCGCCACTGCTGCCGCCGCTGCCGCCCGAGGTGGTGCTGCCAAACACATTGCCGCCCGACCCCATCTGGATGCTGGACTTGGTGTTGAGGAAATTGAGCGAGAAGAACTTCTCTTCGGTCAGGTTCACGCGCAGCGTGTTGCCGCGAAACTCGCCCGCCACGTCATAGGTGCGCAGCACCTCGTTGAAGCCCTCGCGCAGCGTGACCTGGCGCAGGTGCATGTCGGCCAGCTGCCCGCCCTTGAGCACGTTCGGGTCCACGATCAGGTTCAGGTTGCCGGCGTCGGCAAACGCGCTCAGGATCTGGCTGATGCTCGCCTTGGACATCGCCACGTTGATGAGCTTGCCTTCGAGCGGATCGAACACCGGTGCCACGGGCGCAATCACCGGCGGGGTGGCCGCCTTGTTCATCTCGGCCAGCAGCATCTGCTGATGGATCAGCAGGCGCTGCGACTCCTGCGCAGCGTGTTCGCGCAGGTTGTCGGCCGCCTTGGTATCGGGGGGTGGCAGGCTGGTGGCGCTGCGGGGCGGCTGGTTGGCGCAGCCGCTGAGCACCAGTGCTGCGCACACCAGCGCCACGGGCTTGAAAAACGGGGTTGTAGTCATATCGCTGTCCTCGGCGCTGCTCGCGTGATCGTGATGCTTGAAGGGGTCATGAATGGTGGGATGGCGCCAGGGCCCTGCAGGCCACACCCGCGCCGGTCATGGAAGACTCCTGATGGGGCCAGGTGGCGCGCCGGTCGCGACGCCTGCGCGAAACTCCTGCGAATTGACGCTGGCCAGCGAACCGTCTGCCCAGCGCAGCGTGCCCACGCGCAGGTCGCCTTCCGGCAGGGTCAGCGTCTGGCGCCCCAGGCGTTCGGTCACCACGGCCTCGGAAGGCCGCACGCGCACCACGCGCCCGCCACCTTCCAGCCGGGCCCCCTGGCGCGCCAGCTGGCCGTCGATCACCACGGTCTGCCGTTCGGCCGCCAGGTCGTCAAGGTGCAGCGACAGGGAACGGCTCGGCATCTGGATGCTGCCGGCCACTGCACTGCCCGGCAAGGGCTGGGCGATCAGGCTCAGCGGGTTGGTGCCCGGGCTCGACGCCTGGGCCTGGATGCGCTCCATGGCCCCGAAGGCGTTCACCACGCGCGCCTGATCGCTGCGCAGCGCGGGTGGCAGTGGCGCCAGCTCCGTGATGACGGGGCGCACCGAGGGGGTGCGCGCCTGGCTCAGCTGCACCACCCCGTACAGCCCCCAGCCCAGCAGCAGCAGGGCCAGGCCGTTCAAAAGCAAAGCGGCGTATTTCATGGTTTCACAGTTCCTGGTGCGGAAGCGCCTGAGGTCGCCACCAGTTCATAAGAGAAAGCGCCCGGCACGCTGTAGGTCGGCTCCACCGCCTTGAGCGTCCAGCCCGCGGCGGCCAGCTCGGACACCCATCGCGTGACCGAAGCCGATGCGCCCAGCGGCGCCACGCCATCCACCCGAAAGGCCCGCACGCGCGCGAGGCCCGACGGAGGCTCCAGCCGAACGCGCTGGATGCGGATGTCCCGGCCCGATGCGGACTTGAGCAGCGCCATGAACGCCACCGGGTCATGGCGCGCACCCTCGTCCAGCGCCTTCGAGAACTCCGCCACCGGCAGCAGCTTCTGGGGCGCATCCACGGTCGATACCGCCTGGATGCGCTCATTCAGGGCAGCCAGCTCGCTGCGCTGGGCCCGCCCGCTCTCGCGCTGCTGATCGGCCATCTGGCCCAGCAGCACGCCCGCAATGGCCAGCACCAGGCCGACCACGGCGGTGAGCACCGCGATGGGCGCCACCCAGCGCTCGGACCGCCACGCCACGCGCTCCAGCAGCGGATTGAGCGCATGGCGCCCCGCCGCATCGCGGGCCAGTGTGGGCAGCACCGTGTGCACGCGCTCGCCCGCAAACAGCAGTTCGGTCGTGCCCAGCACCTGGGGTGCGCCGCCCAGGGCGTTGCGCACCACGCCGACGCAGGTATCCACATCGGCCGGCTGCGTGCTCCACAGCGTGCCCCACTCCACCGCATCAGCGCCCAGCCGCGACAACACCGCGCTGTAGTTGCCCGTGATCACCTGGGCCGCACTGGCAATGGCCGATGCGCCCGAGCCCAGCGCCTGGGTGGAGCCGAACACCATGCCTTCGTCCGACTGCGCAAAGCACATCAGCCGGCGCTGCGACAGCACGATGCGGGCACTGCCCGCCTTCACGCCGTGGCACAGCAGGCCCGCGGCGGTCATCACCAGGCAATGGTCGGCCTGCTCCGCCGCCCACTGCGTGCACCGCTGCCACAGCTCCAGCGAAAGCGCCGAAAAATACACCTGGAACCCGCCAGGCACCTTCACCAGCTTGTGCACCACCACGTGGGCGGCGCCTTCCACCAGGCCCTGCGTGCGCACCCGCTTTTCCACCAGGGCGGCGGCGTAGTCCGTCTTGCCTTCAAACCGCCACACATCGGTGAAGATGTCGTCCAGGTCCAGCACCACCAGGGCGCTGTGGTCCAGCTGCGGCCAGGCCGGCACGTCCTGCACCTGGTGGCCGTTGCAATGCAGCCAGCCGGAGCTGGCCACGCGGTAGATGTGTTCGTGGCTCATGGCTTTACCTTGGGCGCCAGGGCAGACACCGTCTGAAAATGCAGCGTGCCGCTCACACCCAGCGTCAGGCCGAGGTCGCCCGGCTGAGGGGGGTGAAACAGGCTCGCCTCGGGCGACACCGTGGCCAGGTCGAACATGTCGGCCACAAAGATGGCCCCTGCCCCGCCCCGCCCCAGCTCGCCCAGAAACTGCGCCGCCTCGGCCCGCGTGGCCGGACCCTGGGCGCGGCGCAGCCGGCGCTCGCCCCACTGTGCGGGGTCAAAGCCCAGGCGTTCCACCTGCATCGACACATCCTTGATGGACCGCACCAGCTGCTCGCGCTGCTGCACCTCGGGGATGAGGCGCCGGGCGTTGTCCACGGCCTGCTGCAGCTGCGCATGCTGCTGCTGCTCGAACGCCAGGCGCTTGAGCCCCTTGTGTGCCATGTAGGCGCCACCCCCCAACAGGGCCGTGGCCAGCGCCAGGGACACGAGCTTGAGTGCGCGGGTCGCGTTCAATTACTGCTCCATGATCCAGTGGGCCGTCAGCAGAATGACGCGGTCTTCGTCAAACGTGCGGCCCGTGGCGGTGCCGCCTGCACTGCCACTGTTGTTGGTCACGGCCTGGCGTGTGTCGCTGTTGGTCATTGCGCTGTTGGCTGCCGTGTTGGCAATGTTGTTGCCTTCGGTGTTGTTGGCTTCCCACTGCGTACCGGGTGCGTTTGCCTCAGCCGCTGCGGTGTGCGCGGGGCGGCTTTGAATGCGGAAACGGCCTTCGCGCGAGTCGGGCTTGCCGTCGATGACCTGGTCCATGAAGCGCGCCAGGTCGGGCGTCAGGCCCCGGATCACCATCACATTGCCCGCACCACTCGCAGAACCCGAGGTGTTCCACTGGAAGCACACCTGCATCTCCACGGCGTTGCCGTTGGAGTCGATGTACAGGAACCGGTCTTCATGCCCTTCACCACGGCCCGGGGGCATGCGCACACCGGCACGCGTCATCAGCGTCCGAAGGTTCTGCGTGGCCAGGCCGGCATCGCCCACGCCCACCTGCCCGGCGGTGTAGCCCTGGCCGCTGCAGATCTTCAAGCCGCGATTGGTGAAGTTTTCGGGAATGCCGGCCACCGCCATCGAGCCAGCGCGCGTGCAGGACGGGTTGCCGGCGGGAATCTCGGTTTCACTGCCGTTGACCATGTAGGTTGGCGCCTGCTGGCAGTCGCCCAGCACCACGCCCGTGCGCTGGTAATACTGGTCATAAGACATCTTCCACTGGTAGGCGAACTTGTTGATCGCCTTCTGGTATTCGGCGTTGCGCTGCACATCCTTGGCGATGGCCACGGCGCCGATGATCAGGCCGATGACGGCCAGCACGATGGCCAGTTCCACCAGGGTGAAACCTTGCTGCACCTTGCGGCCCAGCCTGCGAAACGATTGCATGTTGTTCATCGAAATCTCCGACGAGGGGTAAAGGGGTTGATGGGGAGAGAAGGGGCAGTGAGCGGCTGTGGCCCGCTCACTGGTTCATGCGGTAGATGGCGGTGACGATGGCGACCTGGTCTTCGTCAAAGCTGCGGTCGTTGGTGGTGCCGATCAGGTCGCGGTTGGTGGCCGTCCATTCCAGTCCGGGGCCGTTGACGGGCGCCGCTGGCCCGCCTGCGGCAGCCTGGTTGTTGAGGATGCCCTGCATGCGGAACCGGCCCTCGCGGGCATCGGGCTTGCCGTCGATCATCTGGTCCAGCGCCCGTGCCAGGTCGGGCGTCAGCCCGGTGATGACCATCACGTTGCCGGCGCCGTCGCCCACCGCGTTCGCCGCAGAGCCATTGGCCAGGGGCACGTTCCACTGGAAGCACACCTGGATTTCCTGCGGATTGCCGTTGGTGTCCAGGTACACATAGCGGTCTTCCAGCCCCTCTGCACGGCCCGGGGGCATGCGAATGCCCACACGGGTCATGAGAGCGCGCAGGTCGGGGTCGGTGCCATTGGTGAAGCCGCGCGTCATGCCTTGCCCGGCTGCAGCCCGGCAGATCGCGTTGGGGGGAGTGACGCCCGTCATGTCGCGGCCTGACCGCGTGCCGGCGGCCAGAAAGCGCTCGCCGTTCACCATGTTCTGCGGCGCCGTCTGGCTGTCACCCAGCACCACGCCCGTGCGCTGGTAATACTGGTTGTAGGCCTGCTCCCACTGGTCGATGAACTTGTTCTTGACCTTGGTGTATTCGGCATTGCGCTGCACGTCCTTGCCGATGGCCACCGCGCCGATGATGAGGCCGATGACGGCCAGCACAACGGCCAGCTCGACGAGCGTGAAACCCTGCTGGCGCGCGGAACGCGGGCGGCGGGAGGAATTCTTGAATACGTGGTTCATGATGTTGTTTCCCTCGCCCGGATTACTGGTTCATCTTGTAGATGGCGGTCAGGGTGATGACCTGCTCTTCGTCGCGGGTGTTGCCGGCGTCCGTCGCGCCCGTGGTGGCCGAAGGCGCGGCACCCCGGCCAAAGGTGTTGTTGGCCGCCCATTCAAGCCCAGGCCGGTTGTCGGTGGCGTTGGTGACACCCTGCAGGCGGAAGCGTCCTTCGCGGGCATCCGGCTTGCCGTCGATCATCTGGTCCAGCATTCGGGCCAGGTCGGGGGTCAGCCCCGAAATCACCATCACGTTGCCTGCGCCTGCCGCCGTGGTGGGGCGGTTCCACTGAAAGCACACCTGGATTTCCTGAGGAGCACCATTGGTGTCTGTGTAGACGAAGAGATCTTCCTGTCCTTCCGCACGGCCGGGGGGCATGCGGATGCCGGCGCGGGTCATGTAGGCACGCAGGTCATTCACGTTGACCGTGTACGGCGTGTCTGAACGCATCGCACCCGCCTCGGGGTTGCGGGCACACACTGGCGGGGGTTCAGAGCCTGCAGCCACCAGCGCCGCCATGTCACCACCCGACGTGGGGTTGGTGCCGGTGGCCACATACGCCGCCCCATTCACCATGATGCGCGGCGCCGTCTGGCTGTCGCCCACCACCACGCCGGTGCGCTGGTAGTACTGGTTGTACGCCTGCTCCCACTGGTCGATGAACTTGTTCTTGATCTTGGTGTATTCGGCGTTGCGCTGCACATCCTTGCCGATGGCAACGGCGCCGATGATGAGCCCGATGACGGCCAGCACGACGGCCAACTCGACCAGGGTGAAACCACCCTGCGCCGCTCGGGTGCCAGCGAGTCTGGGGGCGCGCCGGATGGGCAGGACGGAAAGAAGTGATCGCATGATTCCCTCAAGCGTTGAAAAAGAGTGAGCGCGAAGATTACTAAACGTAACCAAAGTAAACAAATTAAATATGGGGTCTGCAAACAAACGGCGCCCACGCTTTTCAGCCGCTCCCGGAACGTGCATTCATGGGTAATGAATGCCGTTGGAAGTCATTGAGAATCAGCCTAATTCTTGTTTTAAATCAATGGCTTGATCGAAACCCTCGTCTGCCGACCCCTCTTCTTGAGACGGTGCGCAAGCATCGCGCAGTTGCCCTTGCGTTTCCATAGTGCGTATGTATTAGTGACACAACAGCAACAAAAACAAACAATTAGATTACTGCTTTGATAGTTGATTGCTATTGAAAAATCAAGGGTTAACCCGTGCTCCAAACCGCGACGGGGATCAGCGCTGTCCCAGTCCTTTGCCGGGTCTTTCAGAGAGGTTTGATGCGGTCGCGCCGCGTCCGGGCGTGCATGAAGAAGCGCGAGGCCACCCGCGCGCAGCCGGTGTCAACAGCCCCAAGGTTGCATTGACAAGGCAGGGCACATCTGCAGCGCCCCTTTGAGGATGGGCTGCATAGCTCCCTGCGGTCGGTGGTAGCGAGGTCTCAGGCGGTCCGCGCTACCACCGACTCGCGAGGGCTATGCAGGACATCCTTGACCGGTGCGCCAGCGGTGTCAGGCCATGTCAGGCCACAGCGGTCCACTTGTGGTGGCTGGCCGAAGAGGCCACCACGCGCTCGATGAAATGCACGCCGCGCGCTCCGTCTTCCACGCGTGGGTAGTCGGCGTGCAGGGGGTCGGCCACGGTGCCCGCCAGCCGCGCGCGGATGTCGGCGGCCACGCCCAGGTAGACGTTGGCAAAGGCTTCGATGAACGCCTCGGGGTGGCCCGCTGGAATGCGCCCGGCGCGCAGCGCTGCGGGGCTGAGCCAGGGCGAGCCGCGCGTGAGGATGCGGCGCGGGCCGTCCACCGGGGAGTGGATGAGCTGGTTGGGGTCTTCCTGCCGCCAGGTGATGCTGCCCAGCGTGCCCGAGACCTGCAGGCGCAGGTCGTTCTCCAGCCCCGCCGCCACCTGCGATGCCACGATGAAGCCGCGCGCGCCGCTGTCGTAGCGCAGCAGCAGCTGGCAATCGTCGTCCAGCCTGCGCCCCGCGCCAAAGGCCGTGAGATCCGCACACACCCAGGCGGGGTGCTGGCCGGTGACGGTGGCGGCCAGGTTTTCGGCGTGCGATCCGATGTCGCCCAGCGTGCCGGCACTGCCGCTGCGCGCCGGGTCCAGCCGCCAGTCGGCCTGCTTGTTGGCGCCGCCCTCTTCCACCGCGGTGGCCAGCCAGCCCTGGTTGTATTCGACCGTGATCTTGCGCAGCTGGCCCAGCGCGCCGGTCTGCACCAGGTGGCGCGCCTCGCGCACCATGGGGTAGCCCGTGTAGTTGTAGGTCACGCCGAACACGGTGCCCGCCTTCTTCACGGCGGCCACCAGTTCATCGGCCTGCGTGCTGGTGTGCACCAGCGGCTTGTCGCACACCACATGGAAGCCCGCTTGCACAAAGGCCAGCGCCACCGGGTGGTGCACGTGGTTGGGCGTGACGATGCTCACCAGATCGATGCGCTCGTGCGCGGGGCGGCGCAGCTCGTCGGCCAGCAGGTCCTGCCAGCTGCCGTGGTTGCGGTCATCGCGCAGCCCCAGCTCGGCACCCGATGCGCGGGCACGATCGGGCGATGACGACAGCGCGCCCGCCACCAGCTCGAACTGGCCGTCCAGCGCCATCGCCTTGCGGTGCACCGCGCCGATGAAGGCACCGTGGCCGCCGCCGACCATGGCGTAGCGGAGCTTTCTGGGTTCACTGGACATACGGAAGGCCTTTGTTTGTTGTTGTGATGGTGGGTACAGATGTAGTGGGTGGTAATCGCAGGAAGGTGTGGCCGCTGGACGATGGCGATGCGTTCCGAGCACCCTTCACCGAACTCCCCAGCCCGTTCACCCTGAGCCTGTCGAAGGGCTGCACCTGCCGTGCCCTGGCTTCGACAGGCTCAGCCCGAACGGGTTGGGGGTCGAAAGCAATGTGCGGCATCGCCCTGGCTTTGACAGGCCTGTCCTGAACCACGTCGAAGAGTTCAGCCCGACCGGCTTAGGGCGACTTGAGGGATGACCCCATGCACTGCCACGCCAGCCCTCACACACTCTGCTTGTCCCGCGCAAACACCGCGTCGAACGCACCCGCCGCCGGCTTGAAATCCAGCCGCTTGCAGAACGCTGCGCTCTCCGTGGCGCCGTGCACGCGGTCCATGCGGCTGTCTTCCCACTCCACCGACAGCGGGCCCTGGTAGCCGATGTCGTTGAGCGCCACGATGATGGATTCGAAATCGACCATCCCGCGCCCCACGCTGCGAAAGTCCCAATTGCGCCGCGCATCGCCAAAGCTGGTGTGGCCGCCAAACACACCCACCGTGCCGTCGCCCTTGCCCCACCACACGTCCTTCATGTGGGCGTTGTAGATGCGATCGCCAAACTGGCGGATGAACCGGATGTAGTCCACGCCCTGGTAGGCCAGGTGGCTGGGGTCGTAGTTGAAGCCGAAGCGCTTGTGGCCGCCCACCGCCGCAATCGCGCGCTCGGCCGATGCGATGTCGAACGCGATTTCGGTGGGGTGCACTTCGAGCGCAAAGTTGATGTCGTGCTGCTCGAACACATCCAGGATGGGGCCGAAGCGCTTCGCGAAATCGGCAAAGCCCTTGTCCCAGTATTCCTGCGTGGTGGGCGGGAAGGCATAGATCGAATGCCACACCGACGAGCCGGTGAAGCCCGTCACCGTCTTCACGCCAAATTGGGCGGCGGCACGCGCCGTGTCGGCCAGCTCGGCCGCTGCGCGCTGGCGCACGCCTTCGGGCTCGCCATTGCCCCACACATGGGGCGGCAGGATGGACTGGTGGCGCTCGTCGATCAGATCGCACACCGCCTGCCCCACCAGGTGGTTGCCGATGGCGAAACACGAAAGGCCGTGCTGGGCCAGCAATGCATGCTTGTCTTTGACGTACTGGGACGACGACAGCGCCTCTTGCACGTTGAAATGGTCGCCCCAGCAGGCCAGCTCCAGGCCGTCGTAGCCCATGCTTTTGGCCAACGGCGCAAGCTCTGCCAGGGGCAGGTCGGCCCATTGGCCGGTGAAGAGGGTGACGGGTCTTGGCATGGTGGCTCCAAGGGGAGTGGATAGAAGTTTCGTAACGGCTGAAAGCTATATTTTTAATAGCTGTCAGCGCTTTATGGATAAGCGCTGAAGCCCAATTTGGCTTGATTTTTCACATCACTCAGATCGCCCTCACTCCCTCTCCCCTCGCGGGAGAGGGCCGGGGAGAGGGGGAGTGAAACCGGCGCGGCGCTAGTGCAGCCGCCCCCCTCTCCCCCACCCTCTCCCGCGAGG
>NZ_JBMIRS010000002.1:0-1688 GCF_049198005.1 Paracidovorax sp. MALMAid1276
AAGCGATGGCGGGGTCATGACGCATAGCGCACCTCCCTCAATTGGTCGTAGCGAAGCACATTGGCCTGGGGTTCCACCGCAAGCTTGAGGGCCTGGGGCGATGTGACCGGTGCTGGAGCGGGTTTGCCGTCCAGCAGGCGGTGCAGCACGTTCAGGATGTGCGTCTTGCTGGCAGCCCCTGACTCCAGGTGGCCTGCAGTCGCTTGAAGGCCGGCGGCAACTCCAGGAATGGGGCGCCGTTGCGCAAAGCTCCTGGTTTGCGCTGCAGCACCGCCAGGTAGTGGCGCCAGTCGTACACGGTTTGCCCGGCACCATGGTGGTTACGCTCGATCAGGCGCTGGTGCTCGCAAACGATCTGGCCTTCGGCCGCAACCACAAGACGATCTGCGTAGACCCGCAAGCTCACAGGCCGATTGGCATACGGGGCTGGCACGCTGTAGCGATTGCGCTCGAAGTGGACCAGGCAGGTGGGTGAGACGCGCTTGGTGTGCTCCACAAAGCCATCGAAGGGCCGGGGCATCGGCATCAAGGTTGCCTTCTCTTGAGCCCAGACATCCGCGACGGTGCCCGGCAGCTTGCCGTGCTCGATCTCGTGCCACAGCGCCACGCAACGCTCTTCAAGCCAGGCATTGAGATCGGGCAGGCTTTGGAATGGCGGCACTACCTGCCACAGGCGATGGCGGGCATCGCGCACGTTCTTCTCCACCTGGCCTTTCTCCCAGCCCGAGGCCGGATTGCAGAACTCGGCCTCGAACAGGAAGTGGCTGACCATGGCCGCAAAGCGCGCATTGACGTCGCGCTCCTTGCCACGGCGCACCCGGTCTACAGCGGTGCGCATGTTGTCGTAGATGCCACGGCGGGGCACGCCACCCAGGACCACGAATGCATGGTTGTGGGCATCGAACAGCATCTCGTGCGTCTGCAGCGGATAGGCGCGCAGGTAGAACGCTCGGCTGTGACTGAGCTTGAAGTGGGCTACCTGCAGCTTGGTGCGCACACCAGCGAGAACAGCCCAGTCCTCGCTCCAGTCGAACTGGAAGGCTTCACCTGGGCCGAAGGTCAGGGGAACGAAGGTGCCGCGGCCGGTGGTCTGCTGTGCCACAAGGCGCTGCTCGTGCCAGAGGCGCGCAAAGGCCGCCACACGGTTGTAGGAGCCGCCATAACCGAGCGCCTGCAGATCCACGTACATCTGCTTGATGGTGCGCCGCTGCTTGCGGGATCGGCCAGCTTCCGTCTTGAGCCAGCCGGCGAGCTTCAAGGCGAAGGGATCGAGCTTGGATGGACTGACCCGCTTGGCGTAGTGAGGCTCGGCCTCGCCAGCGCGCAGGTACTTGCGGATGGTGTTGCGCGAGAGGCCCGTGCGGCGGGCGATCTCCCGGATGGACAACTGCTCTCGCAGGGCCCAGCGCCTGATGACACTCAGTGTTGCCACGTCTATCACTCCTGGTCTCCTGCTGCTCAACAAAGCAGCAGGTTAGGGTTAGTACGTGGGTCAGGTTTGGATGGAAATCCCGGGGGTTAGTGGGTCACTTCTGCGTGGAAATCAACAAGCCGAGGCTTCCAATCGCCCGATTTCACTCCAACCCTTCGGGCAAGTGCCTTGCCGGACGGTCTGCGGCGTTGCGGCGCTTGCCGATAGCACGGGCTATCGGCTGCGCACCGCGCCTGGCATCCCATCCCGGCAAGGA
>NZ_JBMIRS010000008.1:0-2034 GCF_049198005.1 Paracidovorax sp. MALMAid1276
ACCACCGCAAAGCCCCGGCCCTGCTCGCCCGCGCGGGCGGCCTCCACAGCGGCGTTGAGTGCCAGGATGTTGGTCTGGAAGGCGATGGAATCGATCACGCCGATGATGTCCGAGATCTTTTGCGACGCGGCGTTGATGCCCTGCATGGTGTCCACCACCTGGGCCACCACCTCGCCGCCCTGGGTGGCCACGGTGCTGGCGCTGGCGGCGAGCTGGCTGGCCTGCTGGGCGCTGTCGGCGTTCTGGCGCACGGTGGCGTTCAGCTGCTCCATCGACGCGGCGGTTTGCTCCAGCGCGCTGGCCTGGCTTTCGGTGCGGGCCGAGAGGTTGGTGTTGCCCTGCGCGATCTGCACGCTGGCCGTGGCCACGCTCTCCGACCCGCTGCGCACCTGGCGCACCACCTGCGTGAGCTGGCTGCGCATCTGCTGCAGCGCCTGCAGCAGCTGGCCCACTTCGTTGGTGCCGTGGTCGATGGGGGCTCCGCCCAGGTCGCCCTGCGCCACGGCGCGCGACAGTTCCACGGCTTTGGACAGCGGCACGGTCATCGAACGCACGAACACCAAGGCCATGGCACTGGTGGCAGACAGCGTGAGCACCAGGGCCAGCGCCACCCCCAGCAGGCCGCGCTGCAGCGTGACCACGCGCGCCTGCAGGGCCTGCTCCAGGCTCGCCATCGACAGGTTGTTGAGCGCGTTGAGCGCCTCGATGGTGCGGGTGAAGGCGTCGAAGTAGTCCTTGGACGCCAGTTGCAGTTCGGTGGCATTGATCACATCGCGCTCGGCCATCTGCAGTGACTGCTGGATCTGGCCCTGCACCGTCTGCGCGCTGTTGCCCAGCGCACGCTGCAGGTCGGGGTTGCCCTGCAGGGCGCGGGTGAGGCCCCGGAAGGTGTCGGCCTGCAGTTCGGCCACGCGCTGCTGCAGCACCAGCAGCTGGCCTTTGGCTTGTGGCGTCAGTTCGCGTTGGCCCAAGGCGCCGGCGCCCTGGGCGCGCAGCATGCCCAGCTTTTCGCCCAGCATGGGCACCTGGGCGAGCGACGTCTGGATCAGCGCATGCGTGTCGGCCTCGGGGTCGATCTGCAGGCCATAGGCATGCACCAGGGCTTCGTTGAGCTGCAGCAGGCTGGCAATCAGCTGCGTGTGCTGCGCCGTGCTCTGCGCCTGCGGGATGCTGCGCGTGGCCACGGCCTGCTCCAGCGTTTTCCAGGTCTGCTGGGCCTGGGTCCAGGCGGCCATCTGGGCGGTGGGCACCTGGGCGGCGGCAAAGCGGGCGGTGACATCGTCCAGCGCTGCGTTTACCGCGTTGCGCGCTGCGGGGCGGCGCGCGGCCAGGGATTCATCGCCCCCCAGCATGCCCACCGACAGACCCCGGTGCACCTGCATGTGCTGCACCAGGCGCGTGAGGGCCTGGGCGGGCGGCACGCCGCGTGCCTCCTGGCGCGCGTGGCCGATGGCGTGCAGCGCATCGCGCACGGTGAGGTAGGTGGGCAAGGCGCTCATCATGAGGCCCAGCGTTCCCAGGATCAGGAACTTTTCGAGCAGGTTCAACCGGTGCAGAAGTGACATCGCAGTGGGGAGTACGGGAGGGCAGAACAGCAACGAACGGCCCTCAGCGGGCGGAGCGTTGGCACCTCCGAGGGCAGCAACCTGCGCAGGTGGCGCAGGTGCAAGATGCCCTGCAATGTAGGGTGCGGCCGTCGCCAGGGCTTTGACGTGGGTCAAGGCGGCCGCAGCGTGCGCAGGTCCGTGGGGTGTTGTGTTGCCAGAGCGCGTGGCCCCCAGGACGCCGCGGGCCGGCGCTGTGGCCAGCCGGCGTTGTCCGCCCATGGCCGTTCGCCGACCGCTGAAGGCGGCACGTACAGCCAACCTCAGAGAAAATGGGCTGTAGCGCTTGATGGATAAGCGCTGAAAGCTATTAAAAATGTAGCTATCGACGCTTTTCGATGCGCGGCTCCGCCGCATGGGCTCATGCCCATGCAAGCGGCCGGTGCGTTCCATCGCCCGATTTCACTCCAACCCTTCGGGCAAGTGCCTT
>NZ_JBMIRS010000146.1:0-4450 GCF_049198005.1 Paracidovorax sp. MALMAid1276
CGTTTCGCTTCGATGCCTTCTACCGCGCAGACTCCTGGCGCCGCTCTTGGCCTGCATGGCACTTCAGGCATCGGCGCGCGGTGACTTCGTGCGTGTGCTGCCCGCCCAATGCCAGCCGGTGGCAGACGCCGCCCCGCTGCCCGCCGAGCTGGAGCCCTACCGTGCCGCCGTCAGGGCCTGCCCGCTGGCACGGGCGCCGCAGCCCGCCCGTGTGCGGCTGCTCAGCGTGTTCACCGACGACTTCTACAAGGGCCTTCCCGCCGACGCCCGCTGGCAGAACTTTCCATTACCGGTGCTGGTGGACGCATCGGGCCGCTGCATCGGCCGCCTCCCGCACCTCTTCCCGGTGGACCCACCGCAGGAACTCACGGTGCATGCAGGCCAGTGGCGCAACGGCATTCCGCACGAGCTGCGCCTGCACGTGCTTTCGCCCGCGGTGGGCGGCAACCATCCCTTGCCCTCGCTGCGCTGGCAGGCCCCGACGCAGTCGTACCACGCCAACGCGCCCGCAGCTTCACCCAACACGCCCCATACGCTCCCCGGCGACCCCTCCAAGGACAAGACCCCGTGCCCGTAGACGCCAGCTCCGTCAGCAAACTCAAGCAGGCCTGCGACGCCGCCTTTGCCCTGCATCCCCATTCGTGCAGCCATGCCGTGTGGCACGTCATCAAGCAATACCTGCCCAGCCAGCCCTGGATGAATGCCAATGCGCTCATCGAACACCTGCGCGGGCAGGCGCACTGGAAGGTTGTGCCCTCGGGGCAAGTGGGCCAGTTGGCCCGCGAAGGCAAGCTGGTGGTGGGCGGCAAGTCCGAAACCAGCAACGGCCACGTCATCGTGGTCTACCCCGGCGCCGATGTGCCCGCCGGCGGCTACAGCTATACCCGCAACGGCAAGCCGGAAACCCTGCGCATCCGGGGCAGCTACGCACCCGCCATGTCCACATCCCTGGGCGCGTGGCCTGGCGCCATGAGCAAGGGCGACAAGACCATCTGGGACCCCTGGGCCAACGACGCCAAGTTTGCGCAGGTCACGTTCTGGCAGCTGTCGCCATAGCGCAGGGCGCAAGCACGCACGCACACACGCCACTTCACCGCGGCTGCTGATGGCCATCGCTGATCGGCCTTCGGCAGCATCCATCCACTCCACCAACCTCCGGACCACCCACCATGTTGTTGAAGCCATTCACCCTGCACCTGAGCCTGCTTGCCACCGCCCTGCTGATCGCAGGGTGCGCAGGCACATCGGGCGAACCGTCAGGCAACGACGCCCCTGCCGCAGCCACTGCCCCGCCACCAGTCGAAGTGGCACCCGCACCCGCCGAGGCACCGCCGCCCGCGCCCGTGGCCCAGCAGCCCCGCTTGCCCGATGACGGCATCGTGGCCGAATTCAACCCCAAGGAAGTCGCACTCACGCCCGAAACAATCGCGCTGCTGGAGCGGCTGGTGGAAACCCGCGAGGCCGATGAGCGCCTCGAAATCACCGGCTACTGCCACCGCAAGGACGCCCCGGTCGACGCCCGCGACATCGCCCTGATGCGCGCCATGGCCGTGCGCAAGGAACTCCTGCGCCTGGGCGTTCCCGTCAAGACGATCCGCGTGAAGTACCAAACCGTGCAGGCCCTGCACGCCGTGAAGATCGCCGTGAAGTGACGCGCGGTGACACTGCGCGACGCAACGTGGTGTGACGTGATGTGAAAGGCGCGGCGACGGCACGTGACGGGCCGCCGCCCGGAGCGCTCGCCACGGGCCAAGCCACGGATGGGGTAGCCCGCACGCACCCTCACCCCCGCGAGCCCTTCGCCCGGCCCCTCCGGATTGGGCCAAATTTCGGCGGCCGGGCATTGCGCCCGCTCGCTCGGCCCCGGCCAGGCCTGGCCTGGCCTGGCCTGGCCTGGCCTCCCCGGAGCTTCCTCCATCGGGGCGGGTCATTCAATAGATGCCGAGTTTCTTGATGCTTTTCGGCCTTAGCGCTTGCTGGATAAGCCTCAGCAGCTATGTTTTTTGATGCGTATGGCTGCTGCGCAACTTCGGTGGCGATATGCCCGCTCTGTTCGTTGGTTTCTCCATCGGCTTCCCGGCGTGCGGTGGGATGAGGCTGTCACTGAGGACACAGCGTGCCAGAGAGGCGTTGCGGCTTGGGTCTCGGACGTACGTCCTGGTGTAGGGGATCCTGTTTTCTTGGAGCAGCCGCATGCCTTCCCGGGTGAATACTGTGCTGCCGAATCTGTGTGCCTTGGCGATGCGCCTGCCCAAGGCGTCGTATTGGTAGTTGCAGACTTGGCTTTGGGGCTGGCCGTCTTTGCCTGCGCGCACCACGGCCAGTTGGTTCAGTGGGTGCTGGTGGTTGTAGCGGTAGTGTTGTTCGGTGTGGCTGCCGATGCGTTTTCTGATCAGACGGCCAAAGCCGTCGTAGTCGTAGCGCTTGTCCTGCAGGACTTTGACGCGGTTGTTTTGCACCCAGCCTCGGCCCTGGGTGCTGAGGTTTCTTTCTTCCAGCGCGCTGATGCGGTTGCCTGCGAGGTCGTAGTGGAAGTGTTCGTTGCGCTCGGGCTGGGTCGCCTGCGTATGCGTGATGCGACCTGCCTGGTCGTACTGGTGGCGGGTTTGGCCTTGCTGGCTGTGTTCTACGCTGGTGAGCTCGCCGTTCTTGTCGTAGCCGTAGCGTTTGAGCAGGGTGTCTTCGGGGTTGCGGCGCTGCAGGCGTTGGGTCCAGTCGGCGCTGCGGGGGCTCCAGCCGGCGTTGGCGTGCCGGTCGTTGCCGATCCCGTGGCCCACGCGCAGCATGGCAGGGCGCACCCAGGTGGCGGCTTTGCGGCCGACGGGGTCGTAGGCGAAGCGGCTGGCCAGGCGGCCCTGCGTGCGTAGCACCTCGCGGTGCAGGTCGTCGCGTTCGATGTCGGCCAGCACGGCGCCGTCCAGGTTGATCTGGTGCAGGTGGCCGCTGCCGTAGTACAGGTGGTTGAGGGTGCGGCCGTCGGGCAGTTGGGTTGCGGTGCGGTTGCCCAAGGCGTCGTATTGGTACCGCAACGTGCTGCTGTGCAGGTGGCCTTGCACCGTGTGCTCGGCCTCTTCCTTCAGCACTTGGCCCAGTGCGTCGTACTGCCATGTCTGGCGGGATTGCAACTCGCCCTGCGCGGAGAATTGCTGGGCTTGCAAGATGTGGCCTGCGGGGCCGTAGCTGTAGGCCAGCCGAGCTTGCAGCACGGGCGGTGCGGCATGGGGTGTGCCAGTCGCTGCGCCGGGGGTGAATGTGTTTTTTTCTATGAGCTGGCCGGCCGCATCGCGCACCAGTTGGGTGTGTATGGGCTGAACGTCTACATGCCCCGGCACGGCATCACCCCCGCCCATGGGCATGGGGTGCTCTGTGACCAGGCGGTTGGCTGCGTCGTAGGCGAACTGGTAGGCCTGGCGGTTTTCGTTGATCAGGGTAGACAGGCGCCTTACTGTGTCGTACCCCAGCTGGATGTTCCCAACAGTTGGACCATAAGTTTAGCTCCAGTCCGCAACATCCTTATTATTCGCTATAGCCTGAAAACCGAGAGGCTCGGAAATACATAATCAAATTCGAGAAAATCAGTGAGAACTTCGAAATCATCTAGACCGCTCGGCAATGGGAGCCCGATGCCGTTGATACCATCAACAATAACGCATCCGCCCCACGCGACTTGGGTTCTGGAATTTTCAATAACTTCAGCAACTGTCATTCCAGCCCACAATTTTCCAGAAAATCTATGCGAATACCCAACGCCACACATGACAGAATAAATCAATCTATTTTTATCATACCCCAATATGATCAAATCATCATCAAATTTCACGACCCCGTCGCCAACTTTCACATCGTAATGCGGAGAGAAGCGCTCGACAACAAGGTCCACCTTCTCGTCCAGACAAACTCCACCCAAGGACTTACCCGGAATAATTTCATCATTCAACCACATAAATATCCTAATTTGGCATGTTTTTCAGCTGCCCATCCACATAGACCGGACTATCTTTAATTTTGTCATACCGACTAAACCCGCCATGGCCGATTCTCCCCTGCACCTCTGCGTCACGATACACCTTCCAGTAATCAGATTTATGCACCGCATTAGGACCGCCCGGGTGATAATCGAGCACATCAACCTTACCATTTTTATTTGTTCGAGTATATCTAGTATGCGGCGTAGCATTAGGGCTTGTTTGGCGAGTACTCGCCGTATAACCTTTCTTTCTTAGAATGGCATCTACTTGACTGGGATTCTTTCCTGTCAAAACTCCCACCCATTTTTCTGTGATTCCTTGCCTCTTCGAAAACGCTTTCGCACAAGTGAGGCCATTCGGATCAACCCAGACAATTGGATTCGGCGCATATTGATTCAGATTCAAACCACCTGCCAAGCCAATGGATCGGGGCTGATGAACCTGCCTATGTCCGCATCGTAGTACCGGAACGTGTTGTAGTG
>NZ_JBMIRS010000005.1:0-2773 GCF_049198005.1 Paracidovorax sp. MALMAid1276
CAGAAGGAGCATCGGCAGCACCACGCGATCCTCGGTTTTCGCGCGTTTCGCTTCGATGCCTTCTACCGCGCCGACGCCCAGGCCTCGCCCGCCAACTTCCTGCCGCTATCCATGGACATGACCACCTCCCCGCTCGCCCTGCTGAACGACTCCACGCTGCTCAAGACCGACGGCCTCATCAACGGCCAGTGGGTGACCGGCAGCAGCCGCTTTGATGTGAACGACCCCGCCACCGGCCGCAAGCTGGCCGACGTGGCCAACCTGGGCCCGCAAGACGCCGAAGCCGCCATCGCCGCCGCCAATGCCGCCTGGCCCGCGTGGAAGGCAAAAACCGCCAAGGAGCGCAGCATTCTGCTGCGCAAGTGGTACGACCTGCTGATGGCGAACCAGGACGACCTGGGCCGCATCATGACCGCCGAGCAGGGCAAGCCCCTGCCCGAAGCCAAGGGCGAGGTGGCCTACGGCGCGAGCTTTGTGGAGTGGTTTGCCGAAGAGGCCAAGCGCGTGAACGGCGAAACCCTGCCGCAGTTCGACAACAACCGGCGCCTGCTGGTGCTCAAGCAGCCCATCGGCGTGTGCGCGGCCATCACGCCGTGGAACTTCCCGCTGGCCATGATCACGCGCAAGGTGGCGCCCGCGCTGGCTGCAGGCTGCCCCGTGGTCATCAAGCCCGCCGAGCTGACGCCGCTCACGGCCCTGGCGGCGGCCGAGCTGGCGCTGCGAGCAGGCATTCCAGCGGGCGTTTTCAATATCCTGCCCGCTGACAGCGACCAGTCCATTGCCATCGGCAAGGTACTGTGCGCCAGTGACGTGGTGCGCCACATCAGCTTCACCGGCAGCACCGAGGTGGGCCGCATCCTGATGGCGCAGTCGGCCCCCACGGTCAAGAAGATGTCGCTGGAACTGGGCGGCAACGCGCCCTTCATCGTGTTTGACGACGCTGACGTGGACAGCGCCGTGGAAGGCGCCTTCGCCAGCAAATACCGCAACGCCGGCCAGACCTGCGTGTGCACCAACCGCTTCTATGTGCAGGAAGGCGTGTACGACGAGTTCGTGGCCAAATTTGCTGCCAAGGTCAAGACCGCCAAGGTGGGCAACGGCTTTGAAGACGGCGTGAACCAGGGCCCGCTGATCGAGGAAGCCGCCCTGCAGAAGGTGCAGCGCCATGTGGACGACGCCCTGGCCAAGGGCGGCAAGGTGGTGGCCGGAGGCCAGCGCCTGCAAAGCCTGGGATCGGGCCAGTTCTTCGAGCCCACGGTGGTGGCCGATGCCACAGCCGACATGCTCTGCGCGCGCGAGGAGACCTTCGGCCCCTTCGCGCCGGTGTTCAAGTTCAAGACCGAGCAGGAGGCCGTGGAGGCCGCCAACAACACCGAGTTCGGGCTGGCCAGCTACTTCTACAGCCGCGACGTGGGCCGCATCTTCCGCGTGAGCGAGGCGCTGGAGTACGGCATGGTCGGCATCAACGTGGGCATTCTGGCCACCGAGCATGTGCCGTTTGGCGGCGTCAAGCAGTCGGGCCTGGGGCGCGAAGGCTCGCACCACGGCATGGACGACTACGTCGAGATCAAGTACCTCTGCCTGGGCGACATTCAGAAGTAGGCAGCGCTGCGGCTGAACACGCGGCCGAAGCATCGGCCGCCTCAATGCTTCAATTTTGCTTCAAATTTGATAGCTGCCAGCGCTTATCCAGTAAGCGCTGAAGGCTATTCAGGCGTCCTTTGCAAGTGGACCTACACGATGCCGCAGCGCACGTTGGTGCCGTCAATGTCCACCGCCAGAATCGCGTCGTAGCTTTGCAGCAGCGCGGGCAGTGCCAGGTGCGCCCAGCCGATCAGCCCGCCGTCATCGGCATGGTGGCGCGGGGTGCGCAGTTCCACCTTCACCTTGTCCGCCTTCAATACCTCGAGGGTGCGGTCGATGGCCTGGGCGCCCACCTCGCTCTGGTGAATTCAGAATTCAGAGAAATTGCGATGCGATGCGATATGCGCTGGGCCAGCACCACCGAGAGAAGCGCAGCCGCAACCGGCTGACGGAAAGGCTAGAAAGCGAGAAGCCGATGGATTGAAAAACCGACTGGAGCGGGTGATGGGAATCGAACCCACGTTATTTGCTTGGGAAGCAAGAGTCCTACCATTGAACGACACCCGCGCAGCCGCGCATTATAGGCGGCGGGCGGGGTCACTTTTTTGACTGCGCTGATGTCGGCTGTGCTCAGCGACCCAGCCGGGGCGCCGTGGAGCCCGCGCGGGAAAACGGCGCGTGCGCCAGGTCCGCGCCCGCCATAGCGCCCTGCCCCAGGTCAAACTGGGCGATGGCGGCCACCATCTGTTCGGCCTGCGTGCGCAGGCTGCTGGCGGCTGCGGCCATTTCTTCCACCAGGGCGGCGTTCTGCTGCGTGGTCTGGTCCAGCTGGGTCACGGCTTCGCCTACCTGGCCCACGCCTGCCGTTTGCTCGTTGCTGGCGGCACTGATCTCCGAGACCATGTCGGCCACGCGCCGGATGGAGTGGACCACTTCCTGCATGGTAGTGCCGGCCTGATCGGCCAGCACGCTGCCCTGCTGCACCATGGCGCTGCTCGCGCCGATGAGTTCCTTGATGGCCTTGGCCTCGGCCGCCGTGCGCTGGGCCAGGTTGCGCACCTCGGCCGCCACCACGGCGAAGCCGCGGCCCTGCTCGCCCGCGCGCGCCGCCTCCACCGCCGCATTCAGCGCGAGGATGTTGGTCTGAAACGCGATGCCGTCGATCACGCCGATGATGTCGCTGATCTTG
>NZ_JBMIRS010000006.1:0-762 GCF_049198005.1 Paracidovorax sp. MALMAid1276
AAGCCGTGACGCAGATGGACCAGGCCACGCAGCAGAACGCGGCGCTGGTGGAGGAGATGGCAGCGGCGGCCAGCGCGCTGAACGCACAGGCGGGCGAGCTGGTGAATGCGGTGGCGGTGTTCAGGCTGGATGCTGCCCACACCACCCGCACTGCCCCAGCGGCAGCGCGCCCCGCGAGCGCGATGGCCCCAGCCCCTGCCCCGGCCCCGCGCGTGCCCGCGCCACCACGCACGCCCCTGGGCTACGGCGCCACCGCGCGCAAGCCCGCCGCCAAGCCTGTGGCCAGCTTGTCCCCTTCGGCCACCCCGCCCGCTGCCAAGGCAGCGGCGGCGCCCAAGCCCGCGGCCCCGGGGCAGGCGGAGGATGAGTGGGAGAGCTTCTGAGCGCTTCTGAGCGCTTCCGAGCTATAGAGGTTTGAATGAAATCAGTCTTCAGTGCTTTACTGGCAAGGGTTTAGTGCTATATATATGAGAGCGTGCCGTGATGGACCACGGCGGCTCCCCGCGGTGGGGCGCGGTGCGTCTTCCTCCGCTCCCCTCCATTGATCCGCTTTGGCAGAGCGCGGGGGCGCATTCATTGCGGCGAAGGTCGTCATCCTCAGGTCATCCAGGAGTCTGCGCGGCAGAAGGGGCATCGGCTGCAACGCACGACAAACCGGTCTCGCGCGGTACGACCGCCTGCGCCCCGGGGGGGGCCACCCTAGGCTTGTCGGTAGCACCCCGCGATCCTCGGTTTTCGCGCGTTTCGCTTCGATGCCTTCTA
>NZ_JBMIRS010000020.1:0-35145 GCF_049198005.1 Paracidovorax sp. MALMAid1276
GGGCCGCCCCGCCGCGCTGGCGGTGTCCCCCTTCCCGAATCACGCAGTGATTGGAGATAAGGGGCTGAGGGCCGCGGCTCCAAGCCTGCCTGCGCAGGCTTGGACGGCCCGAAGGGCTGTTGCCTGTGGCGACCAGCACCGGGCGGCGGCCGCTCAGGGGGATGCCCTCTACTCTTCTTCCAGCTCCGCCCGCGCCATCTCCACATCCAGCCGCTCCATCGCGTCAGCCGGTTCGGTGGTTGCCGCTTTTTCATAAAGGGCTGTGGCGTCGCGCATCTTCTTGTCGCCCTCCAGCATGACGAGCGCGTTGGCGTACTCGATCATGCCGATGGCCGAGCCGGGGTTGAGCTTGAGCGCTTCCAGAAACAGCTTGAGGCCTGCATCCTTCTTGGCGCCATAGGTCATGCCGCCGATCAGCGAGCCCACCTTGTCGATCACCTCGGCATGGAACGCACCCAACGCAATGCGGGCATCGGCGTGCTTGGGCGACAGCGCAATGGATTTCTCGAGCGACTCCTTCACCTTGCCGCCCAGCCCTTGCGCCAGGGCCTTGGCCACGCTGATGCCCTGGCTGTAGCGGCCGAGGGCATAGGCGTGCCAGTACCAGGCGTTGGCGTTGTCGGGCTCGGCGGCGGCCTGGGCTTCGGCCCGATCGGCCACCTGGGTGAACAGGTCCAGCCGCGTCTTTTCCTTCTGCTCCAAGTAGTTGGCATAGATCGCGGTGGCCTTGTTGGCCACCGTGATGCCAGCGCCCCCCGCGGCCAGCCCGGCGGCAGCGGCCTTCTCGAAATCGCCGTTGTGGAACAGGGCCCAGGCCTGCAGCACGGCAGCGTCCTTGGGGCAGGGTTCGGCATCGCCAGCATGCAGCCGCGCCCACTGCTTTTTCACGCTGTTGGCGTCAAAGGCGTAGTCGCCCGCATGGGGGAAGGGGGTCCATTTGGCCATGGTGTTGTCTCCGGTTTCGAGTCTTCTCTGAGATGTTGTTGTGGGATGGTGGTGTTGTTGTTGTTGTTGTTGTTGTTGGTTTTTTTGTGTCGTCGTCGTCGTCTTCGTCTTCTTCTTCGAGGGGTCGCAATGTCGTGCTTCGGTTGCGCGTGCGGAGCAGGCGTCCGCAGGCGTCAGCCAGTGGCTGCGGCATAGGCGCCCACCAGCTGCAGCAGATGCGCGCGCTGGCTGGCATGCAGATAGGGCATGAGCAGGTTCAGCACATGGTGGGCACCCCGCATCAGCGCGGCCTGGGCGCTTTCAGGCTCCAGCGCACGGCGCGGGTCGCGCACGTACTCGAAGCTCAGCCAGTAGGTGAGCACCACCACCATGCTGGTGGCGGTGGCTTCCAGCTCGCGCGCGTCGATGTGCAGGGTGTCGGCGCGGCCCATGCCGTCCAGCATGGTGCGCACCGCGCGGGACTTGTTCTGGAGAATGGCCTGGAAGTGCGTCTCCAGGCGTCGGTTCTTGGACAGCAGGTCGTTGAGGTCGCGGTACAGAAACCGGTACTGCCAGATCAACTCGAACAGGGTGTGCATGAAGAACCACGCGTCCTCCACATTGCGAACCCCGTCGGCGGCGACCAGCAGTTCGTTCAGCGAGCTTTCGTACCGGTCAAACAGTGCGTTGATCAGCTCGTCCTTGGCGGGATAGTGGTAGTAAAGGTTGCCGGGGCTGATGCGCAGCTCGGCCGAAATCAGGGTGGTGGAGACATTGGGTTCGCCGAACCGGTTGAACAGGTCCAGCGTCACTTCGAGGATGCGTTCTGCAGTGCGGCGTGGCGCTTTCTTCACCATGTGTGCGGGCCCCTTCGCGTCGGTGCGATGTGTTGTTGCAGTGTCTCTGGCGCCTACTCTAACCGAGCGCAGCATGTTGCATTGCGACATAAATGGGCTGCCCTGCGCGGGTCGCTGCACGCCGCGCGCCGCGCAGAGAGCGCCTTGCACCCGCAAGAAAAAACGGCCGACACGCATAGCGCGTCGGCCGTCATCTGTGGAAGCGGGGCCTGCCCGGCTGTGGCCGATCAGCTCGCGGTCGACGTTCCGGCCGCAGTATCGGCGGCGCGTGCTGCGGGCTTCTTCAGGGCTGCCTTCTTGGCGGGAGCCGCCTTCGCAGCGGACTTGGCCGAGGCCGCCTTGGCAGGAGCAGCAGCCTTCTTGGCAGCCGCCGCCTTCTTGGCGGGCGCCTTGGCGGCGGGCTTGGCTGCAGCAGCCTTGGTCGTGCTGGCGGTCTTGCTGCGGCCCTTGGACAGGGCATCCACGCGGGCGCTCAGCGCCTCCAGGTCGCGCGCCGACGGCACGCCCAGCTTGGCCAGCGCCTTGGCCACGCGGTCTTCAAAGATGTTTTCGAGCTTGTCCCACTGGCCTTGCGCCTTGGAGCCAATGTCGTTGGCCATGGTGGTCACGCGGCTCGTGGCTTCGGTGATCTTCTCTTCGGCGACGGCCTGCGTCTTGCGCTGGATCGTCAGGCCTTCCTTGACCAGCGATTCGAACACCTTGCCGCCTTCTTCCTGCGCCTTGGAGAAGGCACCCAGACCGGCCAGCCAGATCTGCTGCGCCGATTCCTTGACGGTGCTGGACAGTTGGGCGTTGCTCTTCTTCTTGTCGGCGCTGAGTTTTTGCAGTTTCTTGACCATGGGGCCTCCGTGATGGGTGGTTGGGGTTGGCCGGGGCCCATTGCCCAGGCGCATGGCCGGAATGTACGCCGCGCAGCGCGCAAGGTGTAGGCGCGCAGTCCTAAATCTGTAGAGCGCGCCATCTAGCGGCCGGGGCGCGCAGGGCATAGGATCGGCGCGGGTTTGTGCTGAATCGGGGCCCGAAGGCCTTGGGCAAGAATGAAGTTATCTCAGAGGAGTTTTCCATGCAGTATTTCGTGACGGGGGCAACGGGGTTCATCGGCAAACGGCTTGTGAAGAAGCTGCTGGAGCGCAAGGGCGCCGTGGTCCATTTCCTGATCCGCCGCGAAAGCGCTGACAAGGTGGCAGAACTGCGCAGCTTCTGGGGCGTGACGGCGGCGCGCGCGGTGCCGGTGTTTGGCGACCTCACCGCAAAAAAGCTGGGTGTGGCGGCGGAAGACATCAAGAAGCTCAAGGGCCAGATCGACCACTTCTACCACCTGGCGGCTGTGTATGACCTGGGCGCGGACGAAGAGACCCAGGTGGCCGTGAACATCGAGGGCACGCGCAACACCGTGGACCTGGCCAAGGCCATCGATGCCGGCCACTTCCACCATGTCTCGTCCATCGCCGCGGCAGGCCTGTACGAAGGCGTGTTCCGCGAGGACATGTTCGAAGAGGCCGAGGGGCTGGACCACCCCTACTTCCAGACCAAGCACGAGAGCGAAAAAATCGTGCGGCAGGACTGCAAGGTGCCCTGGACGGTGTACCGCCCTGCCATGGTGGTGGGCGACAGCCAGACCGGCGAGATGGACAAGATCGACGGCCCCTACTACTTCTTCAAGCTCATCCAGCGCCTGCGCCAGCTGCTGCCGCCGTGGATGCCCACCGTGGGCCTGGAAGGCGGTCGAGTCAACATCGTGCCCGTGGACTTCGTGGTCAATGCGCTCAACGTCATCAGCCACCAGAAGGACATCGGCAAGAAGTGCTACCACCTGGTGGACCCGGTGGGCTACCGCGTGGGCGACGTGCTCGACATCTTCAGCCGCGCCGCCCATGCGCCGCGCATGAACCTGTTCGTCAATGCTGCGCTGCTGGGTTTCATTCCCAAGGGCGTGAAAAAAAGCCTGATGGCCCTGGCGCCCGTGCGCCGTGTGCGCAATGCCGTCATGAAGGATCTGGGCCTGCCCGAGGACATGCTCACCTTCATCAACTACCCGACACGCTTTGACTGCCGCGAAACGCTCGCGGCGCTCAAGGGCTCGGGCGTGGCCTGCCCCAACCTGAAGGACTACGCCTGGCGCCTGTGGGATTACTGGGAGCGCAACCTGGACCCTGAGCTGTTCATCGACCGCAGCCTCAAGGGCACCGTGGCAGGCAAGGTGGTGCTGATCACGGGCGGCTCCTCCGGCATTGGCCTGGCGGCCGCGCACAAGTTTGCCGAGGCAGGTGCCACCACGATCATCTGCGGCCGCGACCAGGACAAGCTCGATGAAGCCTGTGCGGAAGCCAAGTCCAAGGGCTATGCGTTCATCGCGTATTCGGCCGACATCGCCGACATGGCCGACTGCGACCGGTTTGTGCAGTTGCTCATCGACAACCACGGCGGGGTGGATTTCCTCATCAACAACGCCGGCCGCTCCATACGCCGCGCCATCGAGTCGAGCTACGACCGCTTCCACGACTACGAGCGCACCATGCAGCTCAACTACTTCGGCTGCCTGCGCGTGACCATGGGCCTGCTGCCCGGCATGGTGGAAAAGCGCAAGGGCCACGTGGTCAACATCAGCTCCATCGGCGTGCTGACCAACGCGCCACGCTTCTCGGCCTATGTGGCCAGCAAGGCGGCGCTCGATGCCTGGACGCGCTGCGCGTCCAGCGAGTTCGCCGACCAGGGGATCACCTTCACCACCATCAATATGCCCCTGGTGCGCACGCCCATGATCGCGCCCACCAAGATCTACAACAACGTGCCCACCCTGGCGCCGGAAGAGGCGGCCGACATGATCGCCCAGGCCTGCATTTTCAAGCCGGTGCGCATCGCCACGCGCCTGGGCATCACCGGTCAGTTGCTGCATGCGCTGGTGCCGCGCGTGGCGCAAATCACCATGAACACCAGTTTCCGCATGTTCCCGGATTCCACGGCGGCGAAGGGGGTTGGCAAGGACGCCAAGCCGCAGCTGTCGGCCGAGGCCGTGGCGCTGCAGCAGATGATGCGCGGCATTCACTTCTGAACCCCGGTGCGGACTCACAGGGCGTGCGGGGCGCGGTGACAGGGCGGCCAGGGAGGGTGGGATAATCGCCCGCTCTGCCACCCTGGCACTACACACAGCCTATCCATGATTCTGGTCACCGGCGGCGCAGGTTTCATTGGCGCCAACTTCGTTCTTGACTGGCTTGCGGCGTCCAGCGAGCCCATCGTCAACCTCGACAAGCTCACCTACGCGGGCAACCTGCACAACCTGCAGAGCGTGCAGGCCGACCCCCGGCACATCTTTGTGCAGGGCGACATCGGCGACACCGCGCTGCTGAACCGTTTGCTGGCCGAGCACAAGCCCCGCGCGGTGGTGAACTTCGCGGCCGAGTCGCATGTCGACCGCTCCATCCACGGCCCTGAGGACTTCATCCAGACCAACATCGTCGGCTCGTTCCGCCTGCTCGAAGCCGTGCGCGCTCACTGGACGGCGCTGCCCGAGGCGGAACGTGCCGCGTTCCGCTTCCTGCATGTTTCCACCGACGAGGTGTATGGCTCGCTCGCGCCGTCCGACCCCGCCTTCGTCGAAACCCGCAGCTTCGAGCCCAACAGCCCCTACAGCGCCAGCAAGGCCGCCAGCGACCACCTGGTGCGCGCCTGGCACCACACCTATGGCCTGCCGGTGCTCACCACCAACTGCAGCAACAACTACGGGCCGTACCACTTCCCCGAGAAGCTGATCCCGCTGATGATCGTGAACGCCCTGGCCGGCAAGAACCTGCCGGTGTACGGCGACGGCATGCAGGTGCGCGACTGGCTGTATGTGAAGGACCACTGCAGCGCCATCCGGCGCGTGCTGGAGGCCGGAACCCCCGGCCAGACCTACAACGTGGGCGGCTGGAACGAGAAGCCCAACATCGAGATCGTGCACATGGTGTGCAGCCTGCTCGACGAACTGCGCCCGCGTACTGACGGCCAGAGCTACAAGCAGCAGATCACGTTTGTGAAAGACCGTCCCGGCCACGACCGCCGTTATGCCATCGACGCGCGCAAGATCGAACGCGAACTGGGATGGAAGCCCGCAGAGACCTTCGACACCGGCATCCGCAAGACCGTGCAGTGGTATCTGGAGCATGCCGACTGGGTGGCCAGCGTGCAGACCGGCGCATACCGCGACTGGGTGCAGACCCAGTATGCGGTGGCCGAGCCCCAGGCCGTGGGCGCTGCCGCATGAACATCCTGCTGTTGGGCTGCCGGGGGCAGGTCGGCTGGGAACTGCAGCGCAGCCTGGCGGTGCTGGGGCGCGTGACCGCACTGGATTTCGATAGCGAGGACCACTGCGGCGATTTTTCCAATCCCCAGGGCGTTGTGGACACCGTGCGCGCAGTGCGCCCGGACGTCATCGTGAATGCCGCCGCGCACACGGCGGTGGACAAGGCAGAGAGCGAACCTGAACTGGCCCGCACCGTCAACGCGACGACCCCGGGTGCACTCGCCGACGAAGCTGCTCGGCTTGGCGCGCTGTTCGTGCACTACAGCACCGACTACGTCTTTGACGGCAGCGGCGCGCGGCCCTGGCAGGAGACCGACGCGCCATCGCCGCTGAGCGTGTATGGCAAAACCAAGCTGGAGGGCGAAAAGCGCGTGAGCGATTCAGGCGCATCGCATCTCATCCTGCGCACCAGTTGGGTCTATTCCGCACGGGGCGGCAATTTTGCCAAGACCATGCTGCGCCTGGCGCAAGAGCGCGAGCGCCTCACGGTCATTGACGATCAGTGGGGTGCGCCCACCGGCGCCGAACTGCTGGCAGACGTCACAGCACATGCCATTCGCCATGTGCGCCGCCAGCCGCAGGATGCAGGCCTGTACCACGTGGCCGCCGCTGGTGAGACCACGTGGAATGCTTATGCAAAATACGTCATAGCGCTTGCCAGTAAAGCGCAGACAGCTATCAATATAGTAGCAAAAGAAATCGCGCCCGTGCCTACGACCGCGTTCCCCACACCGGCGGCACGTCCGCTCAACTCCCGGCTGGACACGCGCAAGCTGCAGGCCACCCTGGGCGTGACGCTGCCACCCTGGCAGGCGGGCGTGTCGCGCATGCTCTCCGAAATCCTCTGACCCACCCGACCATCCATGACGGCACGCAAAGGCATCATCCTTGCCGGAGGCTCCGGCACCCGCCTGCACCCGGCCACACTGGCCATCAGCAAGCAACTGCTGCCGGTGTATGACAAGCCGATGATCTACTACCCGCTGAGCACCCTGATGCTCGCGGGCATCCGCGACATCCTGGTCATCAGCACCCCGCAGGACACGCCCCGCTTTGAGCAGTTGCTGGGGGATGGAAGCCAGTGGGGCATCCGCCTGGAGTATGCGGTGCAGCCCAGTCCCGATGGCCTGGCCCAGGCCTTCATCATTGGCGAGCGATTTCTGGACGGCGCCCCGAGCGCCCTGGTGCTCGGCGACAACATCTTCTATGGCCACGATTTTCATGAACTGCTCGGCCATGCGATGCAGCGCGGGGAAGGGGCCACGGTGTTCGCCTACCATGTGCACGATCCGGAGCGCTACGGGGTCGCCGAGTTTGATGCGCGCGGCAAAGTGCTGTCGCTGGAAGAGAAGCCTGCGAAACCCAAGTCCAGCTATGCGGTGACAGGGCTGTACTTCTACGACAGCCAGGTGGTCGATCTGGCCCGAAGCCTGAAGCCGTCAGCACGCGGTGAATACGAAATCACCGATCTCAATCGCCTGTATCTCGAAAAATCCCAACTCAGCGTAGAGATCATGGGCCGCGGCTATGCCTGGCTGGACACGGGCACACACGAGAGTCTGTTGGAGGCGGGCCAATTCATCGCCACGCTGGAGCACAGGCAGGGGTTGAAGATTGCTTGCCCGGAGGAGATTGCGTGGCGCAGAGCCTGGATCGATTCTGCCCAGGTCGAGAGGATGGCCGGCCCGCTCATCAAGAGCGGTTATGGGCAATATCTCATGCGATTGTTGACTGAAAAGATTTACTGAGAATGTACGTTTGATGAAAGTGACCCCTCTGGCCATTCCCGATGTGATGCTGGTCGAACCCCATGTGTTCGGCGATGCTCGAGGCTATTTCTACGAAAGCTTCAACCAGCGAGCGTTCAACGAAGCCACCGGAACCGATCACAAGTTCGTGCAAGACAACCACAGCCGCAGTGCGAAAGGTGTCTTGCGCGGGCTGCACTATCAGTTGCCGCCCCATGCACAAGGCAAGCTGGTGCGCTGCGTCAGCGGCAAGGTCTTCGATGTCGCTGTTGACATCCGTCGCTCATCGCCCACGTTTGGCCGGTGGGTGGGTGCTGAGCTCAGTGCCGACAATCACCATCAACTCTGGGTGCCTCCTGGCTTTGCCCATGGGTTTTATGTGCTCAGCGCGTCGGCTGATTTTCTCTATAAGACAACGGCCTACTACGCGCCGACTCACGACCGGTGCATTGCGTGGAACGACCCTGATATCGCCATTCGTTGGCCCGATCTGGGCGCTGCCCCGTCTCTCTCTGCGAAAGACGCGGCGGCCACTGGTTTGGTGTCGGTCGCTGCGGCCGAGCTGTTTGAATGATTCTGGTCGGCGATGTCTAGCCTGAGTGTCTCGGTCGTCAGTCACGGCCATGGAGCCCAGGTGCTCCGAGTCCTGGATCTTCTGGCGCAGCATCGATGCAGGGTCTGGCTGACGCTCAACATTCATGACCCCTTGGTGATGGAACGCTTGGGCGAAGCTCGGGCTGAGGGTGCTCATTCGGTGGGGTTCGCCGACGTTCATGTGATCCGGAACCCCTTTCCGCAGGGTTTCGGCGCCAACCACAACCAGGCGTTTGCCTGTGATCAGGCGCACCCCCATCCCTCGCTCTACTTTGCGGTACTCAATCCCGATTTGGATTGGGCATCAAATCCGTGGCCCGACTTGTTGGCTGTGGTTGCGAGCGAAAGGGTGGGGTGCGTGTATCCGGTGCAACGGGCGGCCGGTGGCCATCCGCAAGATCACCGCCGGCTACTGCCCACGCCGGGGGCTCTGTGGCGCCGATATCTGCGTTTACCTCGCCCGCCGGAGTGCGAGCATCGCGCACCCGACTGGGTCAATGCCGCCATGCTGTTGTTTCCTGCGGCCGTCTACAGGGAATTGGGCGGCTTCGACGAGCGCTATCACATGTACTGTGAAGATGTGGATCTCTGCCTTCGATTGCAGTTGGCCGGGCATCGGCTTGTGCAGGTGTCGACCGTGCACGTAACGCATGAGGCCCAACGCGCCAGTCATCGTCAATGGCGCCACTTCGCGTGGCATGTGCGAAGCTTGATGCGGCTGTGGTGGTCGCAGCCGTATGCCCAGTATCGTCGGCGGCGCGAAATGGGTGAACTTCCGGCGCCAGAAAAATGAGCGTTACCATTCAGGCCCTGCCGACTGCCCCTGATGACCTTACATGACTGCAATTGTGAACCCTGTTGATGTGGAGCAGCTGGATGATCAGCGTCCGCGATTGGGTGAACTGCTCGTTGCCCAGGGAAAGCTGTCTGCGCGCGACCTTGACCGCGCGCTGAGCGCTCAGGGCGAAATGGGAGGCATGCTGGGCGGCGTCCTTTCCAGGCTCGGCCTTGTTTCGGAAGGTGATGTGGCCCAGGCCCTGGCCAGTCAGTTGCGGGTGCCATTCCTGACGCTTGACGCGTTTCCGGCGCTGTTGCCGGACGTGCCTGGATTGCTTCCAGACTTTGTCCGTGCCCACGGCGTTGTGCCGCTGCAGTTGGACGATTCCGTGCTCACCGTGGCCATGGCCGTGCCCCAGGATGCATTCGTTCTAAAGGCGCTCGCGTTGGCCACTGGCTTCACCGTCCGGCCTTGCCTGGCGCTGCCGGCCGATATCGACAAGGCGCTCACGTCGCCAGAGGCACAGGACACCGAGGATCAGGACGACGGCTGGTCGCTGGATGGCGACAGCGGGGAGTTTGTCGAGCACCTGAAGGATCTGGCCAGTGAGGCTCCGGTGATTCGTCTCGTCAATGCCATCATCGGTCGGGTGACGGATCTGCGGGCGTCGGACGTGCACCTGGAGCCATTCGACGATGGCTTGCACGTCCGATACCGGGTCGACGGGGTGATCTCTACCGCTGAAATCGTGCCCCCTCGTCACGCTGCGGCCGTCAATTCGCGCGTCAAGCTGATGGCGCACCTGGACATCGCCGAGCGCCGCCTGCCGCAGGACGGGCGCATCAAGACCCGTGTGAAAGGGCGCGAACTCGACCTGCGGGTGTCTACGGTGCCCACCGTCCATGGCGAAAGCGTCGTCATGCGGGTGTTGGATAGATCCAGCGTACGCTTCAGCCTCGAGGAAATGGGCTTTGCGGCAGATACGCTGGAACGCTTCAACGCGTTGCTGGCGCGTCCGCACGGCATTTTGCTGGTGACCGGGCCCACCGGTTCCGGCAAGACCACTACGCTATATGCGGCCCTGTCCAAGATCGATGCCGATGCCCACAAGATCATCACGGTGGAAGAGCCGGTGGAGTACCAGCTTGAAGGGATCAACCAGATCCAGGTGCACGCCCAGATCGGCCTGACCTTTGCCCGCTCTCTGCGCTCCATTCTGCGCCAGGATCCGGACATCATCATGATCGGTGAAATGCGCGACTCCGAGACGGCGCAGATCGCGGTGCAGTCGGCACTGACCGGGCATCTGGTGCTGTCCACCCTGCACACGAACACCGCCGCCGGTGCCGTCGTGCGCCTGACCGACATGGGAGTGGAGCGGTACCTGATCACATCCTCCGTCAATGGTGTGCTGTCCCAGCGCCTCGTGCGCCGACTGTGCATGCACTGCCGCGAGCCTTACCAGCCGGATGCTACGGTGCTCGAATCCACAGGGTTGGGCCGGTTCCTGTCGCCGGGGGCGGCGGTCTACCGGCCCGTGGGCTGTGCCCAGTGCCGGGGTGTAGGCTACAGCGGGCGCACGGGCGTTCACGAGTTGCTGGTGGTCGATGACGCACTGCGCCGCTCGATCCTGGATGGGGCCGATGCTGGAACCCTCCACGCCCAGGCGATGCAGGCTGGCATGCACAGCCTGTACGAGGATGGCCTGCGCAAGGTCGCTGCCGGCCAGACCAGTCTGGACGAGGTTCTGCGGGTGACCGAGGATCAATCGGATGCCTGAGTTTGATTGGAAGGCGGCGCGTCCTGACGGGCGCATGTCGCAGGGGCGCCAGGAGGGGGCCAGCCCTGCGGATGTCATACGCCTGTTGCGCGCACAGGGGTTGGTGCCCGTCAGCGTCGAGGTGGCCTTCGGCGGCGGCGCTGCAACGGATGCTGCGCCAACGCGCGATTCCGGCTTGGGGTCAGGCGCGGTGGCCGGAGCGAGCCGGGGCGCATGGCGCAGCCGGTCTGCCGGTGGCCCGATGAAGGCGCCCGACGTGTTGGCGCTCACCAGCGAGCTGTCCATCATGCTGCGGGCCGGCCTGGCGTTGGACAACGCCCTGCGCGTGTTGATCGGCATGAGTCACAAGCCCGCCGTGGCGGCAGTGGTCCAGCAGATCCTCGAGGACGTCAAGGGCGGCGCGGCCTTGAGCAAGGCTTTGACGCGGCAGCGTGAGCTGTTCGGGGAGTTTTATATCAACATGGTGCGCTCCGGCGAAGCCAGTGGCCAGCTCGGCGCGGTTTTCGAACGGCTGGTGGAGCACATGGAGCGGCTTCGCGCTTTGCGCGAAAGCGTGATCTCCGCCGCCATCTATCCGGCAATCCTGCTGGGCGTCGCGGTACTGTCCCTGGCCGCGATGCTGGGGTTTGTGGTGCCGCAATTTGAAACGCTGTTCAAGGACATGGGCGACGCCTTGCCGGCGCCGACGCGTTTTGTGATGCAGATCGGGCAGGTCTTTACGCAGTACGGGTGGGCCATCGCGCTGGCCGCCGTGGCGGGCGGCTGGCTGATTCGCCGTTGGTGGCAATCACCGGGTGGCCGGGCATGGTGGCAGAGGCGCGCCCTGCGCCTTCCCATCCTGGGAGCGCTGCTGCACAAGTATGACCTGACGCTGTTCTCGCGTTCGTTGGGCACGCTGTTGGGCAACGGAGTGCCCCTGATCGCAGCCTTGAACATCGCCACCGAGACGGTAGGAAACGGGCAGTTGCGCGCGGCGCTCGCGGGCGTGGCACCCCGCGTCAAGGACGGAACCAAGGTGGTGGACGCGCTTGGCAGTACCGGCGTGTTTGAACCTTTGGCCATCAACCTGGTCAGAGTGGGCGAAGAGACGGGGCGCATTGGCCCCATGCTGCTGGAGTTGGCCCACATCTACAACCGCGACGTGGAAACCGGCATCAAGCGCGCACTCACCATGCTGGAGCCGCTGCTGATCCTGATTCTGGGCCTGTTGATCGCTTCCATCATTGTCTCCATCCTGTTGGGTATTCTGTCCGTCAACGACCTGGCCGCCTAGGCCGTCGAAACCTCTTTGCGTTTCACCGAGAGTTTTATGTATCTTCTTTCTTACCGCTTCCGAACCACGCAGTCGCGCAGAAGCCGCGGCTTCACACTGATCGAACTGCTGGTGGTGCTGGCCATCCTGACACTGCTGGCCGGGCTGGTCGGCCCCCGCGTGCTCAACCAACTGGGCGGTGCCAAGAGCAAAACTGCTGGCGTGCAGATTGCCGATCTGGAAAAGTCGCTCGAATTGTTCAAGCTGGACGTTGGCCGCTTCCCGACAACCGAGGAAGGCCTGCAGGCCCTGGCCGCCAAGCCGCCCAGCGCCAACGGCTGGAACGGTCCTTATATCAAGGGCGGCGTCCCCAACGACCCCTGGGGCAAGCCATATAAATACACCAGCCCGGCGCCTGGCGGGGGCATCGAGATTCTCACCCTCGGGGCGGATGGCGCTGCGGGAGGCGACGGCGAAAACGCCGATGTTCGCAACCAGCAATAGGACCGTGGACTTCGTGCAGTCGCGTCGGGGAGGACACCACGGCTTCACCCTCGTCGAACTGCTGGTCGTGTTCGCCATTGCGGCACTGGTCATTGGTCTGGCTCCCGTCGCATTCGACCGCTTGCGGGACGCCACGCAGTACCGGGCAACGGTCCGCGCGGTGCTGGGAGACCTGCGGCGTGCCCATGCCGAAGCCACGTCACAAGGGCGCCCCGTGCGGTTCCAGATGGACATGTCACGCCGCGAATACGGCTTGCAGGGCGGAGCTCGCAAGGCCCTGCCGCCGGCGCTGTCCGTGCGCGCCACAGTGGGTGGTACCGAACTCGCCGGGGGCGATGTTGCCAGCATCCTGTTTCTGCCGGATGGCGGTGCGACCGGCGGCACACTGGATCTCGTGCGCTCCACGGGTGCCGGAACCCGCATTCGGGTCGACTGGATGACGGGCCAGGTCGACCACCAGCCGCTGTAGCCATGATTTGGAGGAGTCCGTCACCATGGCGAGCGCAGCAGGGGCTATCGCTGCTGGAACTGCTGGTCGCATTTTCGATTATGGCCTTGTCGCTGGGTCTGCTGTATCGCAGCATGGGTTCCAGCGCACGCAATGTCGCCGACATGGCCTACCAGCAGCAGGCAGCGATGGTGGCGGAATCTTTGCTCGCATCGCGTGAGTCGGTAGCCAGCGACGGCTGGAACGAAACCGGCGATATCCATGGTTATCGCTTCGAAGTGCGCAGCACACCCTACCAGGCAGGGTTCATGCAGAACGCCGCACCGCCGGCACCCGGCGCCGGCGAGCGCGTGCCTCTGCACCAGGTGGCCATCGTGGTGTCGTGGCTTGACGGGTCGCGCCGGCAGGCGCTGGAGGTGCAAACCCTGCTGCCACAGCGCAAACCCGATCCGATGGCGCAAAACCGATGAAAAGGCAATTTGCTCGCGGATTCACGCTGGTCGAAATGCTGGTGTCGGTGGCGCTGCTGGCGGTCATCATGGTCGCCTTGGGCTCGGCATTGCGCACCATCGCCCAAACCGAGGAGCGCGTCGACCAGCGGCTCGACCGGATCGATGCCATGCGCAGCGGGGTGTCCTTGATCCGCCTGATCACGACTCGTGTATCTGGCAAAAGAAGTCCGCCTCCGGCAGGCCAAGGGGGGGCGGTGGTCCCATTCAGGGCCTTGCCCGGGTCGCTTGAGTGGGTTGGCATCATGCCGGCGCGGCCCGGTGTGGGCGGGCGCCATTTCTTCCGGCTGCAGGTCGAGGCAACCCCGGCGGGGCCGGAGCTGGTGCTGCGTTTTGCCCCTTGGAGCGATGGGGCGACTGCGGTGCCGGACTGGTCCCGCACCGACTCCCGTGTGATAGGCAGGGGTGTGGTGTCTCTCGGGGTTCGGGCGCAGGGGTTACCACCCCCCGGTGCCCCGCTGGTGAACTGGCCTCAGGGCTGGGTCAGCGGCTGGCCGATTGCAGAGCACCTGCCCGAGCGCATCCAGTTGAACCTGGCGGATGGCCTGGGACCGTGGCCGCCGATTGTGGTGCCCTTGTTTGAGTTGACCCAGGGGGCGGGCGTCTCCGGCGGGTTCGTTTTGGGAGGCTCGCAGTGATCCCGCACACGCGTTCCGTGGCCGTGCGGCGGCAACGCAGTGCCGGCTTGGCCCTCATCGCCGTGCTGTGGATTGTGGCGGCGCTGAGCCTCACGGCCACAGGTCTGATGCAGTCCGCCAAGCAGGAAATCCGCGCATCGTCCCGTGCGCGCCAGATGGTGGCAGCCGCTGCACTGGCTGACGGTGCCATCCGCGTCGTGTTGCAGGACCTTGCTGCCAGCAGGTCAGCCGTGGGGCGCGCCGTGCGCTTGAACGTGCCCTTGATGGGCCAGAGCGTGGACGTGGAGGTCAGCGGTTTGAAAGGGCTGGTGGATATCAACCACGCGCCATCGGGACTGCTGGCTGCGCTGTTCGAACATGCGGGTGCCGTACCTGCACCCGACGCAACGCGGCTGGCGCAGGTTCTGATGGAATGGCGCAAACGCCCCGGCGCAGATGGGCGGCCAATGGGCCTGGATGCGCCAGAAGATCTGTTACAGGTCCCAGGGTTTGACTACCCCCTATATGCTAGGATTCGCCCCCTTATCTCTGCGTCCTTGCCGGGCAGCGGGCTTGTCAACCCCGAGGCAGCCGACCTCGCTGTGTTGACGGTTCTGGCCCAAGGGAACGCTGCACTGGCTGCCCAACTTGCGGCGGCGCGAGAAACTTCTTCCCTGCCTATGGATACCACCCAGCTGACCGCCGCCTTCAAGGACGCATCCACCGGTAATGCTCTGAGCGTTACGGCTTCCGTCCCCGTGGGCGACAGCCTGGTGTTGCGGCGCACCTGGTGGGTCACGCTCAGCGCCAGCGGACGCAACGGACTGCCATGGCGTGTCCTTGAGCAGCGTCAGGCCATTGAGCCCGGCGCTCGCCCGTAATCGCCCGAGGGCCGTTCACCATGGCAACGCTGCAAACCGACGCGCGCCTGTTTGGCTTGGATTTGTCCGCTTGGGTGGCTGACGGGCGCGCCGCGTGGCGCGAAATGGTTCGGTGGCCTGTCATCGCTTGGCTGCGCCCAGAACCGCTGGTGCGCTGGGTGCGGGCGGATGGTCGCCTGGACGCCTACCAGGGCCCTGGTCGGCCTGTGCAGCCCCACGCGGCCCGCGCCCGAACCGCCCGCTTCGAGGCGCTGGAAGTGCCCGAAGCCGTGCTATTGCGCCATGAGGTGCGCCTGCCACCCATGGGGGCCGACGCCACACTCGGCGCACTGCGTCTCGCCGTGCAGGCGCTGAGTCCGTTCCCCGATGACGACTTGCTGTGGGTGCGTGCCAGTGCTGCGGCCGAACCCACTGGAGCCATGGCCAGTGCCGAATCCGGTCAACAGCGCATTCCCGTTGTGCTGACTTCGCGTCGGCTGGTTCAGCAAGCGCTGCCGGCATTGGCTGCTGCCGCAGGGGCAGGAGAGCGTCTGCCTGAACTGTGGGTTGCGAGCCCCAGTGGTCAGCCCGTGATCCTCCCCGGTTTTGGCGAACAAGCCCGGGCGCGCTACCAGCGTCGTTGGTACGAGGTCAATCTGGGGTTGCTGGTCACGTCCGTCGCGCTGCTCGCTGCCATTGCGGTCACCCCGACACTACAGTTGCGCAGCCGCGCGTTGGACGCGCAGGCCCAGTACCGTGCTTTGCAGCAGCAGGCAGCGCCTCTCGTTCAGCAGCGCGAAGCCTTTGTCAAGGCCGACACCCTGCTGCAAGGCCTTTCCGACGCGGTGGGGCCCACCGCATCGGCGCTGCAGGTCATGGAACTTATCACCAAGGCTTTGCCAGACGACGCTGTGCTGCAATCGTTTCAGATGTTGCCTGCCGATGGCCCAGGGAAAATGCCCAAGTTGCTCCTCGCCGGACAGGCGTCCAATGCTGCGGCGCTGATGCAGCAACTTGGCAATCAGCCTGGGCTGCGCGACGTCAAGGCGCCCAGCCCTGCGGTCAAGCCGCTGGGGGCCATCAAGGAAAGCTTCACCATCGAAATGACGGTGGACCTGCCCGGTTTGGCAAGCAGTGGGGGCAAGCCATGACTCCCCACCGACTCCGCATAACCGTGTGGCAGATTGCAACGGTGCTGACCGTGCTCATGGTGCCGCTGGCAGTTTCTGTCTGGGTGTGGTCCAAGCACCAGTGGGCTGCAGACCAGCTTGAGCAAGTCGGGCCGCGATATGCGCGCCTGGCGGGCCTGGTGCAGGCCAAGGAAAGGCTGGCCCAGGCCGAGGCCTCGGCCAAGGCCTTGCTGGCGGCGCACGCGTACCCAGCGGAACAGGACGCCGTGCAGGCCGGCAATGACGCGCAGCAGCGCATTCGCAGCCTGTTTGCCGACAGCAAGCTTGATGTGGGCAGCATCCAGGTGCTGCCACCCAAGGAACTTGCCGCGTTCGACCGCATCGGAATCGTGCTGCGGGTGGAGGGAGATCTCACCGGCGTGCAGAACGCGCTGACGCTGCTGGAAAAGCAGTCACCGACCGTGTGGGTGGACAGCGTGTCGGTGCAGACCGTAGGGGTCGTCAAGCCCAAGATGCCCCAGCGGCTCTCGGCACAGTTCAATTTCTCGGTTCTGCGGGTGCGTTCATGATCGCTTTCCGGTTGCTGTTGGTGGCGGTGCTGGCGTTGTCCGGGGCACTGGCATCGCGCTGGGTCACGGCCGATGGCCAGTTGCGCCAGCAGCTCTGGTCGGCACCAGAGGCCATCCCGCCTGATCTCTCGGCGCCCAAGGTGCCTTCCGGCATAGATGCCCGGGGCAGCGGTGGTGCTACAGCCTATTTCGCCATCCTGGACCGTCCCATGTTTGCGCCGGATCGCCGTCCGCCCCCTCCGCCCGATGCCAAACCCGAGGAGCCGCCGCCCGACCCGCTGGCAGGGCTGACGCTCTACGGCATATTCACGGGCGCTGATTTCAGCGGCATCGTCGCGCGCATCAACGACAAGGTGCGCCGCGTACGGGTGGGCGAGCCACTGGGCGAATGGACGGTGAAGTCCGTGCAGGGCCGGGAAGTGGTGTTTGCCCGTGGCGACGAAACCCGAGCCGTGACACTGGCGCACGCCTTTGGACCCAGGCCGGCGCTGCCACCTTCGGCTGGGCAGGGCGCGCCCGGCGCAGCCCCTGCGCCGGGCGTGCGCCCCGATCTGGCGTCGATACAACAGCAGGAACAGGAAGCTGCGCGGGAACGCCTGCGCCAGCGCAATGAACTGTTTCGCAAAGCCGGGCTACCGCCTGTCAAGGAATGAATACAGTGAAGATCATGGTCAACCGCATGTGGGTGCAGTGCCTTTCGTTGGGATTGGTAGTGATGCATGGCGCCGCCTTGGCGGCGGGTGAGGTGCCACCAACTTCTGTTGGCCCAGACGGCGCGGCAGCCGCAGTGCCAGCGTCTGCCGAGCCCCGCATCATTCGTGGCACCGATGCAGTGGTTGCGCCCCCGCGTGCAGTGGCGCCGCTGCAAGGCAGCTCGACCGGCTTCAAGTTCGAAGAAGCGCCCATTGCCGAATTTGCCACCATCGTGCTCAAGGATGTGGTCAAGGCCGACTATGTGCTGCACCAGCCCATCTCCGGCTTTGTCACGCTTTCTACCGGTGGTGATGTCTCTCCCGACCAGGCTGTGCTGTTGCTCGAAAGTGCGCTGCAGGCCAACGGGTTGGTCATGGCGCGCGATACCCGGGGCACCTACCACGTCGGCAAACCCGAGGTCCTGCGCGGCATTGTGCCCGCGGTGCGCCAATCGGTTCCAGGGTCGCCCCTGCCGCCCGGTACCGGTGCCATCGTGGTCCGACTGAACTACATTGGTGCGTCTGAGATGGCCGCCATACTGCGGCCCATGGCGTCGGGTGATGCCATTGTTCGGGTAGACAACCTGCGCAACATCCTGGTGCTGGCGGGCAGCCGTACGCAGGCTGAAGGCTGGCTCGATCTCGTCAACACCTTTGATGTGGATTTGCTCAAGGGCATGTCGGTGGGAGTGTTTCCCCTCAAATATGTATCAGTCCGCGAGGTGGAGGCCGCTTTGTCGATGCTGTCGGGCGGTGGTGCATCGGCCCCTGCTGCTGCCACGCCCGCAGCACGACCGGGTGTGCCCGCGCAGGCGGCGGGGGCGGGCGGCGCAAGCGCTGCAGTCAGTGGCCCGGGTGAGTCCAGTCCGCTGTTCGGGGCCTTCCGCGTCATGCCTATGGAGCGGCTCAACAGCATCCTGGTCGTGACGCCCCGCGCGGCATATCTGGACGAGGCCCGCCGCTGGATCGAAAAGCTCGACCAGCCCGGTGGCAACTCGGCCGAGCCGCAGCTGTTCATCTACCAGGTGAAAAATGTCAATGCCCGCCACCTAGCATCCGTGCTCACGGGGATCTTTGGGGGCCAGCAACAGGCAGGAACCGGGTTGACAGGCGGCACGGGTGTGGCGCCAGGCTTGGCGGCCGTGTCCACCGGCAGTTCTGGTGCGTTCGGTGCGGGTGCGGGCAGTGCCTTTGGCAGTGGTAGCGTCGGTTTTCCTTACGGAAGTACGTCGCAAAGCGCGTTCGGGACCACCACCAACCGGTTGACCGGTTCGATGGGAACGGGGGGCTTGGGCACTGCCGGCAGCGCGTTCGGTACGCGCAGCAACCAGGCCACCGTCCAGCAGCAGGCCCAGGGCCAGGCCAGCGTGGCAGCCAGCATCGGCGGCATCCGCGTGATGGCGGACGAGCTGAACAATTCCGTACTGATCTGGAGCACCAAGGCGGACTACACAAAGATAGAGGCCACGCTCAAGCGGCTGGACCTGCCGCTTACTCAGGTGCTGATCGAGGCCAGCATCGTCGAAGTCACGCTGAACGACGACCTGGAGTACGGCCTTCAGTGGGCCTTCAGCGACAGTCGGGCCAACACCGGCTACACCGGCACCGGCGTGTTGAGCAACTCCGCGGGCGGCGTACTCGGCGGGGCGCTTGCGGGTTTTTCGTACACCCTGAAGAACCCGGCCGGCAATGTGCGGGCTGTGCTCAATGCCTTGTCCAAGAAAACCATGGTCAAGGTCATTGCCAGCCCATCGTTGATGGTGCTGGACAACCACACTGCCTCCATCGCCGTGGGCACGCAAACGCCCATCCAGGCGGGCGAAACCATCACCAGCGACGGCATCGTGCGCACCAGCATTCAGTACAAGGACACCGGGGTCAACCTCATGGTCACGCCATCGGTCAATTCCGGCAATGTGGTCACCATGCAGGTCGACCAGTCGGTCACCGACGTCGGCCAGCAAGACGAAGTGAGCAAGCAGCGCGCATTCTTGCAGCGCCAACTGTCGAGCAAGCTGGCCGTGCGGTCCGGCGAATCCATTGTCATGGGCGGGCTTATCCAGGGCAATTCCACCACCTCCAAGTCCGGCATTCCCATCCTCCACAGCATCCCGGTGGTGGGCAACCTGTTTGGGACCACAAGCAACCTCGGCAGCCGCACCGAGCTGCTCGTGGTGATCACCCCGCGCGTCGTGCGCAGCGACCTGGACATCCGCGAAGTCAGCGAAGACCTGCGCGACCGCATGCGCGGCCTGGCGCCACTGTCGCCGGCCCCTGCCCGGGTCAGCACGCCGTAACCCGAGCGGCCGAGAGCCGCGCCGGGCGGGTGCATGCCGAAGCCGGCGGTGCGCTCTGCGCGCAGATGCAAAAATTTTCATCCCAGGCAACCGCCTGGGGCAACGCCCTGGGTCCTTTGACCAGTTTGTTCACTTTGAAGGAGACTAACCCATGACACATCCCACGTGCCAGACCTGGCGCCCGCGCGCCGCTGCGGCCACGGCAGCGTTGGCTGCAATGCTGCTGGCCGGCTGCGCCACCACAGCGGCCACGCCTGAGGCGCAAGTCACGCAACTCGCCAACCAGCGCTGGGTGCATCTGGTGGCCGGCGACTGGGCCAAGGCCTACGCCATGCTGACCCCGAGCTACCGCAAGCTGCACGACGTGAAAGATTATCAAAGCCAGTTCAAGGGCGCGGTGCAGTGGCGCAAGGCCGAGGTGGCCAGCGCCACCTGCGAGGCTGAAAAATGCGACGTCCGCGTGGAGCTGACGGTCACATCCCCGTTTGGCCGTGGCAAAGGCGACACAATCTCGACCTTCTTCAACGAAACATGGTTGAAGGAAGATGGCCGCTGGTACTATTACGAGAAGCCCTGACCGTTGATGGCAGTGGTGGCTGGTGTGGCACCCAATGTAAGCGCCATTCGGCTTTGTTGGGTGACGCCTGTGCCGCCGGGCTTGATCTGCTTGTTGGCATCTGCTTGCGAAGGGAGGCTGTCCTATCGAGTGACCATGCTGATGTATGTATTGAAGCCGCTTGTTGCTTTTTGTCGACAACAGATGGCGCTCCCCGGGCTACATGGCTTAACTTTCTAGCCCCTGTGCTAACATTTCCAAGCGTAAACAATCCTGGTAGTTGCGCTTACCAACTTTCTTAACGGAGTTTTGAATGAAAAAAAGTATTCTCTCTGCAAGCATTGCTGCCATGATTGGTGGCCTCGGCTTTGCCGGTTTGGCAAACGCAGCGATCGGTGTGTATTCGGATGCGGCTGATCCAAACGCTCCTGTGGCAGCTGGCAACGCTGCGAATGCAACGGCTGCAACCACGCTGGCTATCAACGAAGCTGGTATCGGTAACATCCTGGTCGTTCCTTATTTCACCACGCAAGGCACCAACGCCACACTGCTGAACATCACCAATACTGACGCGTCGAACGGTAAGGTTGTGAAGGTTCGTTTCCGTGGTGCTTCGAACTCGGACGATATTTTTGACTTCACGCTGATGCTGTCTCCCGGCGACGTGTGGGCTGCTAAGGTGAGCCAGGGTGCCGATGGTCGTTCGCAGCTGGAAACTGCTGACAAGACCTGCACGCTGCCTTCTATCGTGGCAACGCAAAAGAACTCGTTCCCCACTGGCCGTCTGAATTCTTCGCTGACGGATGCTCAAAAGGCGAACGAAACTCGTGAAGGCTACATCGAAATCCTGAACATGGCTGACGTGCCGAAGGCAGTTCAGACCAACCAAGCTGTTGCTTCCGGAGTCACAACTAACCCGCTGTACACGGCTATCAAGCACGTGAATGGTGTTGCGCCTTGCACGGCTAGCGCGTTGGCCCCCCTGTTGAGCGCAGCAACCGACTATGTTGCTGGGGCTACCGACACCACGGCTACCACGATTCAAGGCAAGGGAATGAAGTTCCCGACCGGCAAGCTGATGGCTAACTGGACGATCATCGACACAGTGAAGACCGCCACGTTCTCTGGCGCCGCTACGGCTGTGGCTGCTGGTTCGGGCACTGCCATCAATGCAAATGTGGTGTTCTTCCCTCAGTCTGATGCCGCTGCTGGCAATGTGGATGCATGGTCTGCAGACCCACTGTTCCAAACCACGTCTACAAATATTAGCCGTATCAACCCCGCCACAGGTTCCTCTGCATCTGGCTCCGGCACGCCGTTCATCGCTGCGTCTTACTATGACTTGCCCGACCTGTCGACTCCTTATCTGGCGCTGACCACGGCAACGAACACGCCGTTCGCCCATGCCGAAACCCTGACCGCCAGACTGGCTGCAAAGTCGGTGATTAACGAGTACCTGACGACTACCAGCATCGGCGCTACGACCGACTGGGTGTTCTCCTCGCCTACTCGTCGTTACAATGTTGCGATGAACTACGCATACGCCAGCCCGCTGGGTGGTGACGGCCGTGTTTACTCGCTGTGGACGAATAACTATTTCGACAGCACCAATACCTCGGTGTCGGGTGGCAAGATCTGTGTTAAGGCCGATACTGGCGCCGCTGGTGTTAATCAGTGGGATCGTGAAGAAACCACGACATCCAGCCAGTTCGTGATTTCTCCCGGTACTGTGACGAACGTTGTGTTCTGCGGCGAAACTTCGGTCCTGGCTATCAACAATGGCACCAACACATCGTCTGGCTCGCTGTCCGCTTCGTTGGCACTGCAAAATTTGAATGTGACATCGAACGAAGGCTGGATCAGCCTGGGCACGTCGGGTCTGTCTAACCGTGGTCTGCCAGTTCTGGGTGGCGCATTCGCCAAGTCCAGCGCGTTCGGTGCCATGTGGCCCCACCGCTACACCCGTTAATTCGGTTGGTGAGCGCACAGGACCGCCTCGGCGGTCCGTTCAAAAAAGGCGGGAACTTTCCCGCCTTTTTTTTGCCTGTGGGTGTCTCAGGCAACGCAAACTGTTTGTTCTTGTGAAGCAGCTTGTTGTAATTCGTATTTGTAGATTCCCAAAATCCGATGACTTCAATTCTTTCCCTGCGTCGACCCATTGCTAAATCAGTATGGGTTGCCGTTGCCGTTGTCGCCGTTTCGTTGCATTCAAGCTGGGCGCAAACGGCGGTTCCACGAGATAAGGTGGTGATCGAGGCAGACGGGGTGTCCATCAGTACCTATGACCTCGAAGCAGAACTGCAGCGGGCTCCCGCAGAAGTTCGAACTGCGTTCATGCAGCAGCCCGACAGATTGGCGCAACTGGCCTCGAACCTGTTGATGCGCCGGGTGTTGGCCAAGCAGGCCGAGGAATCCCAGGCCAGCAAGACGCCAGTGAATCAAGCTTTGGTCCGCCTGGCGGTAGACCGGGCCCTGTCCGACCTGCGACTGGCGCAACTGGATGTCGTGAATCGCCCCAGCGACATGATCCTTGAGCAACGTGCGCGTGACGTGTATCGGGCCGAAACCAAGCGCTTTGAAATCGTTGAAGAAGTGCAGGCCAGCCACATACTGATCCTCTCGACCGAAGAGGGTGCCGAAGCCAAGGCCGCTGAAGTGCTGAAGGATCTGAAGTCAGGAAAAGACTTTGCCGAATTGGCCAAGGCGCGCTCACAAGACCCTGGAAGTGCTGCCAAGGGGGGTGATCTGGGCTACTTCACCCGCGGCCGCATGGCCAAAGAATTCGAAGACGCGGCGTTTGGCCTCAAGGTGGGAGAACTCAGCGATGTGGTCAAGACCCAGTTTGGCTACCACATCATCAAGGCGACGGCCCGCAAGGAGGCTGGCAAGCGCCCGTTTGACGAAGTGCGCGACGTACTGATGCAGGAAGCAGCACAACGCATCCAGAGCGAGGCCCGCATGAAGGCAGGTGAGCAGATCATGCAGAAGGCAAAGGCGCATCCGGAAGCGCTGGACGCGTTCCTGGCTGGGTCTCGGACGAAGTAAACCATTGAAGGCGTCCGCGGCTTCCCCGCGAGAAGGGCCATTCGCATCCATGTGGCAAGACATTCGCTCGGCGTGGGACATGCGAGCGCTGCTGCGCGTCATGGTCTGGCGCGAACTGGCAGCGCGGCATTCGGGCACCGCCGGCGGTATCGCCTGGGTCTACGCGCAGCCGCTGCTGACGGTGGCCGCGTATTACCTGGTGTTTGACGTGGTGTTTGCCATGCGGCTGGGCGACGCCGCGCCCGCCAAGGCCGTCGGCACCTACCTGATCGTGGGCATGGTACCGTGGCAGGCCTTTTGCGAAGGCATTGGCCGGGGCACCAGCAGCCTGATCGATGCGGGCCACCTGCTGCAAAAGAATGCACTGCCGCCGGTGCTGATGGTGCTGCGCACCGTGCTGGCCAGCGGCGCGGTGTACGCGCCGTTGCTGGTGTTGCTGGCACTGGCGTACACGCCGTTGCATGGCGTGGCGCTGGCAACCGTGGCATTGCCGGTGGTGATTGCGGCGCAGTTGCTGTTGATGGTGTTGCTGGCCTACGGCTTGGCCATTTTGGCGGCCGCTTTGCGCGACACGGTGCAGCTGGTCACGTTCGGCCTGTCGGTGGGTATTTTTCTGTCGCCCATTCTGTTCCCCGTCACGCTGTTCCCTGAGGCATGGCGCTGGGTGCTGTGGCTCAACCCCATGACGGCATGGGTGCTCGCTTACCAAAACATTTTGCTGCTGGGCGACTGGCCCAGCTGGCAATCCTGGCTGGGCATGGCCGCGTGGCTGGCGGGCGCAGGCCTGTTGCTGCAGCCGCTGCTGCGCCGCAGCCGTGATGAACTGGTGGACTGGCTGTGAGTGCGCCCTCGATGCAAGGTGCTGCGCAGCACCTGGTGCTCCGGGTGCAAGGCCTGGGCAAGGAATACAAGCTGTACGACCACCCGCGCCAGCGCCTGCGCGCGCTGCTCACCGGTGCGGCGCTGCACCGCAGCCACTGGGCGCTGCGCGACGTGACCTTTCACCTCGACCGGGGCCAGTGCCTGGGGGTGGTGGGCAACAATGGCGCGGGCAAAAGCACGCTGCTCAAGTTGCTGGCGGGCACACTGCAACCCACCACCGGCAGCGCGCGCTGCACGGGGCGTATCACGGCCATTCTCGAACTGGGCGCGGGCTTTCACCCCGACTTTTCGGGGCGAGACAACCTGCGCTTTGCCGGCAGCCTGATTGGGCTGGATGCCACCACGATCACGGCGTTGGAAGCCGACATCATTGCGTTTTCGGAGTTGGGCGACGCCATCGATCGGGCGGTCAAAACCTATTCTTCGGGCATGGTGGTGCGCCTGGCCTTTGCCCTGGTGACTGCGGTGCAGCCAGAGCTGCTCATCGTTGACGAAGCGCTGGCCGTGGGAGACCAGAACTTTCAAAAGAAATGCGTGGAACGCATCGAGCAGTTTCGGCAAAACGGCTGCACCATTTTGTTTTGCTCGCACAGCCTCTACCACGTGCGCCAGTTGTGTGATGCAGCCGTGTGGCTGGAGCAGGGCCAGGTGCGGGCCTTTGGCGAGACAGAGGCCGTGTTGGCCTCGTACGAGGCCAGTTTGCGCAAGGCCGCGCTGACGGCCGACCCCGAGACCGTACCCATGGCGCCCGCCTCCGAGGCCAGCGAGCCGCCACCCGAGTCCCTGCCGCCTGTGGTGCAGGCCGCTGTGGAAAGCGCCAGCATCACGGAGGTGGTGGTCGATCATCTTGACGATGCCAGTCCGCCGATGCTGCGATCCAACGACCTGGTGGTCACGGTCCGCGCCCGTACCGGGCCAGACGATGAGGCGCCCAGCATCGGCGTGATGCTGGAGCAGGCACACGGCGTGGGCATCACCTCGCTGGCGTCGCACGTGGAAGGTGCGCTGCCACGGCGTCTGGCCGACGGCACCTGGGAAATCACGCTGACATTCCCCGATCTGCCGCTACACACCGGCGAGTATGTGATCAGCGCCTATCTGTTCGACGCAAAGGGGCTGGTGGTGTGCGATGAATGGAAGGCCTGCAAGACCTTCACCTTCGTCTTCCCCACGCAGACTCCCGGCTTGGTGCGCCTGCCGCACCACTGGAGTTGATGGCGTGCGCTGGCACCTGAAGCGCCGTTGGGCGCGCGTGCGTACCGAGTGCCGAGATGCAGTACAGCTGCTGCTGGCGCCTGGCCTGGCCGCACTGGTTCCGTGGGGCGCCGCCTATCAGCTGGGGCGCTGGATGTTGAGCTGGATGCCGCTGTATGGCAGCAGCGCGCGGCAAGCCTGGGCGCAATTTCAGCCCCGCCAGCAACCTGCTGAAGCGGAAGCCGCTTGGCTGAGGCGTCGGCGGCTTGTTACCTGGGTAGATCACGCCGATTACTACCTGGCAGCCACGCGGTCGGACGCCTGGATGGACCGGCATCTGCAGGTTACCGGACAATGGCCTGAGCCTGGCAGGGCAGCACTCCTGTTCACGTTTCACTGGGGCGCCGGAATGTGGGGCCTGCGCCACGCGTCCCGGTCGGGTCTGATGCCACGAGCCCTGGTGGCATCCACCGGTGGCGCACCCTTTGCAGGGCGGGCCGTGCTGGGCTGGTACGCGAGGGCCCGCACCGCCTGCGTCATGCGCGCATTGCGATGCGAGCCGCTCGACGTGTCGGGCAGCTTGCGCCCTGCCATCAAGACCCTGCGCGAAGGGGGGCAGGTGTTGGCCGCCATAGACGTCCCGGCCGATCAGGCCAGCAGTGCCGAGCCGATTTCACTGCTGGGCCTGCAGGCTGCTGTGCCGCGGGCACTGCATCGTCTGGCGGTGGACCAGAAAGTGCCTGTGTATGTGTACCTCACGGGATTTGATGCAGCCACAGGTCGGCGCACGCTCAAGATCGTTTCACTGGGCGTGCACGACAACGTTGCCACGTTGATCAACGCAGTTTTTGCACATCTTGAGCAGGCACTGCGCGAAGACCCAGCCGCGTGGCATTTCTGGGCCGAGGCTCCGCGCTTTTTCAGAGACGAGTAACGAACACCGCAGCCGGCCACGGTGCGCAGGCGCGCAGCGCTTTCCTCTGCTGCGCAGAGCTCTGACTATCTGCTACGTGAAGTCGCCCGCATCCCAGGGGTTGATGCCTCGGCGCTCCAGGTCGAGCATGCTCTGTTGAAACTCGGGGACGCCGTAGCAAAGCACCCTGTCGGGCAACTTGATCATGTGGGGTTCGCCGCTGCTTTGGCTGTATGCACGCATTTGCGCTTTCAGATCATCGCTGGGGTCTTTGCCAGCAGGCACCAGCACCCAGGCGCGCCGGCCCCGCCATTTGATCGGCACAAAAATCACACCCAACTGATCGGGGCGGTAATCATCCGGCAGTGGACTGTGGGGCACGAGCCAGCCACATGTGAATGTGCGGCAAGGGCTGGCGGGCCTTAAAGGGTATATGGCGCATCCTTGGAGGCCCAACTGGGTGCACGGACTGCCCGGCTTCATGGTGCAGTCCACAACACCGTCGACCACAATGTGTCCGGACAGCCAGCCTTCGCAGCATTTTTGGCAGGTGCCGCAGCTTCTGTTGTCAGAGAACAGCATCAGCGTATCAACCAGCTCTTGAGGCGCGTTTGCCAGCGCAAGGGAACGGCGCGCGACAGAGTTCTCAATCCAGGCGCTGAGCGCAGCCTCAGCAGCCCATGCAGAGCGAGACGACGGGCCCCCAGTGATGCATTCTCAACGGGTGTACGGTGCATCCCCGGAAGGAAGCGCGAGACCCACCCCGCATCGCCGATGGGACGAGGCGCCGCCGACGTAGCGTGCGGACTGTTGCCCAAATATGCATCGCCATAAACCCAGTCAGGCATGGTGGGCCGCCAGCGCGTCGACGAGTCGGCGCAGGGTGCGGGCGACACGCCTAGTACCACATGATCGCGGTGGATGGCGATGAACAACTCCAGCCAGGCTTGCGGCGATTGGTTCCAGGGGCACACCCAGCTCCACTCCCGGCCTGCAAGCCGCTCCGGGAAGGCGCCCAGGTCAGGCGCCACCACGGGCAAGCCAGCCGCCAGGCAGGCGCTCAGTGTGTAGCTGTAAGTTTCGGGCCATTGGGCGGGAAACCAGGCAATATCCGGCTTCAGCCATTCGAGCAGCCCCGGCAGATCGGTCTCGGCATATTCGCCATGCACAGTCAGGCGGGCACGCGGTTGGGTCTTGAGGCTCCGGTAGCCATACCCCAGCAAATGGAATTCCACCGGTACGCCAGACCGCGCCGCAGCCACTGCAACATCTTCCAGCAAATCTGCGCCCTTGATGGTGCTCAATGCGCCAATGACAACGACCCGCAGGGGTGCATGGGTGGGGCGTGGCGCAGGGGGCCGGACGGGAGGCAATGTGGCGGCATGCAAGTCCAGGTGGGGTGCCAGCCGCACGTCGCACCCGGGAACGAACCGGTCCATGCGCTGGGCCATGTCGGCGCTGGGCGCCAGGATGTGCCGCGCCTTGCGCAAAAACGCCTGGTTCGTGTCACGCCAGGTCACGATGTCCACGCCACCGGGCGCTGGTGAGCGCGCCAGGCAGGTGGTGCACTGCGCCAATCCCTCTTCGCCGCAGTAGCGGTTGCGGTAGTCGGTGAGCGAAATCTGAGGGCAGTAGCTGTAGTGGTCGTGCGCCGTGAAATCGAAGGGGACACCCAGTTGCTCCGGCAATTGCCGCACCAGAGGGTCGTGCCCCAGCCAATGGTGAAAGTGCACCAAAGTGACGCCGATGGCGGTGAGCAGCGCAACCAGGTCGTTCCACTGTTCGTGGACCTGGAACTCCAGCGCCATCTCTTCGCGCGGATCTGCAAATTTCAGCAGCACGCGCTGCCCAGGGACTGGCGTGAGGGTCAGCAGGTGCGCACTGCCGGTCAGGGCGCCTGCCAGTTCCTGCACATGCCGCAAGGTGCCGCCCGCGCGATCGTGTACCACGCACAGCACCTTGCGAAGCGAGCTCGCACGCAGACGGGCCAGATCCAGGGCGCGGCGGTAGGGCTTGGCGGGGTCTTCGGCAATGAAGCGCATGACCGAGGCCTCGTAGCCGGGATGCAGGCGGCGCAGGGTTTCCATGGCATCCAGCTCGCGCTGGCTCTTGCTGGCACCAAAACTCACGCCGCCAGCGTGGAGCACAAATGTGTCCAGTGCGTGCAGGTTGCGCCATCCCAGTGCCAGGGCGCGCTGGCAAAAATCGTTTTCTTCGCCGTACCCCTTGCCGAAATTGGGGACATCGAACAGGCCGACCGCGTCCAGGCAATCACGGCGGATGTACATGCAAAAGCCGATGCCGGTGGGCACTTCGACCGTCATGCCTGCGTTGTTGCTGGCGGCCAACGCATCCAGCGAGGCAGTCGTGTGCCCGTCGATCAGTGCATTGGGCTCGCAGAAACGTGGGTAGCTGCAGATGGTGGCATTGTTGGAAAACGGAGTCACCGTGCCGTTGCGCGGATGCGCGTGCGCAGCACGGCACAGCCGGTCGAGCCAGTCGTTGGCGACTTCCGTATCACTGTTGAGCAACAGCACATCCGCGCCTGTTGACAAGGCCATGCCCCGATTGACGGTGCCCACGAAACCCAGGTTTTCGGGGTTCTCCAGCAGCAGCATGCGCGACTCCGACGCTGCCATCTCACGGAGCCACGCGGTGACATCGGGTTCCGGGCTGGCGTCATTGATGACCACGAGCCGCCATGGCGTTTGACACTGGCTGGCCAGCGCGGAGCGGATGCAACGTTGCGTGTCGAACAAGCCCTTGTACACCGGGACGATCACGTCGACAGGTTGCGCCAGGTGCGGTAGACGCGGGTCAGCGGCAGCAACCGCCGCCGGAGTGTGTTGAGGGGGTGGGGGGGGCGTCATGAGTCGGGTCCAGGCCATTTTCATCCGCACCAGCGGGCGGGTTGCACGGAAGACCGTGGAGTTTTCGATCCACTGCAGGTGGTTTCGCAATTGGTCGATCTGCCGCTGGGTGCTCAGAAGGGCATGTTCCAACGCCTGCCGTTCCTGCATTGCGCGGGCCTTCTCATCCAGTGCGCTGCGAGCGCGATCCTGCCACTGCAGCCGCTCGTGCTCGGCGACCTGTTGCCGATGGTGCAAGTCATGGGCGGCCGCCTGCATCTGCTGCACCTCGTGGCGTGCTGTTTCGGCGCGCTGTGCCTCGGCGGCAAGCCGCTGCTCCATTGCGTGCATGGCCTGGCTGGCGTGCAGGTAGTCGGCTGACATGGGCCAGCCGAGCGTGACTTCGAGGGATCCCCCGCGAACCGCCAGCGCCTGCAAGGCGTCGGAATTGATGGGGAGCGTGAACCAGGGGTCGTTGCCCGATAGCAGAAGCAGGGGGGCGGCGCTGGGGTAGGCTAGCGGTATCCAGTGGATTTGGTGGGAGTTGCCGTCACCGTAGAACAGCCCCTGTTCGTGATCGTCAGCGACAGGCCATTCCCACAAACGAGTGCCCGAGGCGTCGATCAGGCGCAGTCCGAATATATGCAGGAACCCGGGTCGATCCGCAGGGTCCAGTCGAAGTCCGCAAAAGGGCGTCGGGCCTGGCTGAATGTCAAATGTCAATTGTTGGCGGGAGCGCCCGATGACCCCGGCCGTACGCAGCTTGCGGGTTTCCGAGTATCCGAAGCCGACATCCCACATCAACTCAATGCTGAAACGTGCCTCCGCATCACTGTGGGAGGTGTCAATCGGGTACGCCGAGCGTGGCACCGTTTCGGAACTGGAGGGGGTGGCGCACGCGGCCAGCACAAACTGGTAGGTGAGTGCGTCGGGCTGAGTCAGCAGGTACCGGGACACCGCTGGCGGCAGCGTGTCGAATGGCTGGCGGAACTCTGACTCATGGAGTTCGCGTTGCACCACGTCCAGTGCTGAGACCTGCCAGTCGTGCTCCTGCATAAACGCAAGGATGGAGGCCCGCGTGAAGAAGCGCAGGTGTGTCTTGTCGAGCAGCCCCTCATCCCGGTAGCGAAACTGGCCGTGCATCAGTTCGGCGACCAAGCCCGCATAGGACGCATTGGGTACGGATATCAGTAAACGGCCACCAGGGCGGAGCAGTTGCCGACATTGAATCAGCACCCGCTCCGGCGATCGCAGGTGCTCCAGGACGTCCGCACAGACAATGACGTCGTACTGCTGATTCCCGAACTCAGCCACGAGATCCAGGGCCTCCAGGTCGCCGATGACGACGCGGCGGTACGTCGCGCTAGCCAGATCTGCTTCTGCCTGGTTGAATGTGACGCCATCCACGTCGCAAGGGCCGCGTCCGCAAAGCCACCGGCCCAGTGCGCCGGTGCCGCAACCCAGGTCAAGCACGCGCGCGGCATTGTCGATGTGATCGGCCAGCACACTCAGAGAAGAGCGTTCGGAGGGCTGGACTTCACGTGCGTAAACATGTTGCGGCGAGGCTGGGGACGGCATCGTCCGATTATGCCGCTGGGGCTGGACGGATAATGTGCAGTTGTGGATCGCGCTGGATCGGTGCGGGCAGCCATCAAGGTCAAGTTTGGGAGCGGTGTTTGAATGATTCAGCAGGGCGATGAGGGCGCGTTGTGGGCTGGCTGGAGGATGCGGGCGGGCATTGGGCTGGCGGTCGTGCTGCTCCTGGGCTTGGGCGTGCAGGGCGTCCGACTGGCCCGCGACTTGGCCCCGCAGCCCCTCTTGCTGCTGCCGATGATTGGGGCGCTCGACAATTGTTTGCTGTCGCGCACTCGGTCGCCCAACGTGGAGACCTGCGCTGGGGATGTGGACTCGGCGGCGGGTCTGATCGACCGAACCCTGGCGACGCTGGGCCCGCAGGTGAGTGCCAATGGTGCTTACGAACTGGGTTATACGCTGAACGTGCCGCTACTTCGTTTGTTCAACCGTTCGGCCGATGGCCGCTGGATGGTGGATGATGCGGCGGCTCAGCGTGTGGCCAATACCATCGCCCGTTCCCCGCGCCCTATGCTGTTGTATCTCTTTTCAACGCATTTTGCGGTGGGGGGGGCGCTGGAAGCCTCGTTAGGTACGGACCCCCGCAACCTGGCCGTGGGCCCAACGGGGAGGCCCTTGGACAAGGATCGCTACTACCACCTGGACATCTACCCTTGGAGTGTGGCGAGCCGGGACAACGATATCACGCGCATGCGTGAGCAGGCCATGGGGGCGGTGCTGGATAGCGTCTGTCGATTGTCGTCCGCCGATCAGGAAAAGATCAAAGGCGTAACTGTCTTGGGCGAATTGCATCATTTGTTCCCGGACTTCCAGTCTGGCATGGGAGTTTCTGCCGACTACGTCGTGTCAGATTACAGCGCGGCATCTGTGCGGGAGTTTCAGCGGTTCGTGCGGGCGAGATTTACCAGTCTCGACGCACTCAACGCTGAGCTCGGTAGCGATTACGAGCGCTTTGACCAAGTCGTTCCGCCCGGCCGGAACATTCGCAAGCAGCGCCTGACCCGCTACGAGGATCACATCGATTCGTTCGCAGGGGGCATCTTGCCGATTGCCGGATGGGCCCACGTGCGAGGTGCAGACGCGCCGTGGATTCACGTCTTCGTCAACGGTCTGCCGGTTGCGCGGGTCCGTGCAAACCAAGGACGCCAAGATGTGTTGGAGTCATTGCCGTCAGTGGGGTCGGCGGATGTCGGCTGGCGCTATGACCTTGACTATTCGAGTTTCCCGCCAGGCATGCATCGCATCGATGTGGCCCTGGAGCAGGGCAATGAGCCTTTGCAGTATCTGACAGGTCGGTCAGTGGGCGTGATCGGGCGCGACCAAAAGGCCCCGCAACCGGTACCGCAGGCCACGTTGCCGCCGATGAGCAAGGTACAGATCGGTACAAGTTTCTGGGTCGACACGCCCCCCGACCAGTTGTCGTTGTATTACAACCCCTTGGTAAACCTTTGGCATGAATTTCGCCAGACCCAAGTCACACGGCACCTTTCACACTTTGCCGATCGCGTAAAGAATTCCTGCCTGGGCCGTGGCCCTGTCTACACGCACCAGATTGTGCCGTTCGTGAATCCCGGATGGGACTCGACACGATTCGGAATAGACGACTCCCTGAAGGTGGATACCGGCCTTGCGTTGGGCATAAGCCTGTACGGCCGTGCAACGTATGGGCCAGAGGTGTTGCAATGGCTACAAAATCGACGCAGCCGAGTCCCCGGGCTCGGTGCGGTGGCGGGTAGCCGACCTTATGGTATCACCGAGTTTCACCCGCTGAAGGCCATGGGCCCGACCGAGTTGCAAGAGGTGCTGGATGCGCACCATCGGGAGGGCGCTCGCTACATCTCATTTTTTATGGAGCCGCGCATTGACGGTCGACTGTTTGAGCCTGGAATGAACCTGTTTTCGTTCGATCCGCAAAACTCCGCCTATGGGTCGAAGGTGCTTTATCAGTCGGTTGCCCAGATTCTTCGCTCTCCGCCTTCAGGCGTCGAGCAGCCGGGGGCTGTTGCGCGCTGAAACGCCTGCAATGGCGCCATTCCACAGTAAGAAGCTCAAATTGAATGCCGTGAATGCCTCTGACAGCGAGCGAGCAGTTCCTGCGCAGCAACTGACATGATTTTGATTTCCCTTGTGGGCTTCCTGGTGGCGGCCGTTTTTGCAGGGCTCATTGTCCGTTGGGGGCGAGAGCATGCGGCCGTCTACGGCCTGGCCATGCCCCAGCGGTTTCATATGGGCGACATTCCGCGGCTGGGTGGAGCGGCGCTGCTGGTGGGGATGGGTATCGCCTGGGGGCTGGGCATGCTGCAGACTCTGCAATGGGGCGATCCCGGCTCGCTGCGGCTGGGGCTGTGGGTGGGGGCGTGGCTGCTGGTGGTCATGCCTGCAGCGCTCGGCGGCATTGCAGAAGACATGACACAGCGGCTCTCGGTGCGGTACCGGCTGGTTTTGACGGGGGCGTCCGGCGTGCTGGCGGTGGCCCTGTTGGACCTGACCCTGCCGCGACTCGGTTGGCCCTTGGCCGACGCCCTGCTGAGCGCCGCGCCCTGGCTGGGCATCGGGGTGGCCGTGCTGGCCGTTGCCGGGTTGCCTCACGCGTTCAACATCATCGACGGATACAACGGCCTGGCTGGCATGGTGGCGCTCATCGTCTGCCTCGCGCTGGCCCACGTGGCGTTGCAGGTGGGCGACCGCGCCCTGGCGGCGCTGCTGGTGTCCACGGCGGCGGCCACGGGGGGGTTTCTGGTGTGGAACTACCCGCGCGGCATGCTGTTTGCCGGGGACGGCGGGGCCTATGTGTGGGGCGTGGTGATTGCGCTGGCTAGCATTTCGCTGGTGCAACGCAATTCGGACGTGTCGCCGTGGTTTCCCATGCTCCTGCTGATCTACCCTGTGTGGGAAACCATTTTTTCCATCTATCGCAAGACCGTGCGCGGCGTTTCGCCGGGAGTGGCGGACGCGCTGCATTTCCATCAGCTGATTTACCGCCGCATCGTGCGCGGCGTGTTCCATGACGACGAGTCGCGCCGGGTTCTGATGCGCAACAACCGCACGTCGCCCTACCTGTGGGGCTTCACCCTCCTGACCGTGGTGCCGGCGGTCCTGTTCTGGAGCAACACGCCCCTGCTGATGGCGTTTTGCGCGCTGTTCGTGATCACCTATGTGCTGGCGTATTTTGCGATCGTGCGGTTCAAGGTGCCGCACTGGCTGCGCCACTGAGGCCCTTTGTGCGCGGTGGCGCTTCAGCGTGCATCCTGAATGCGGCACAATTTGCGCCTCACAGTTTTCAACACCGGATGGCCCGCCCCCATGACCGACCTTCTTTCGATTGCCCCGCGCGACAAGGCTGAAATCCTGGCCCAGGCGCTGCCCTATATCCGCAAGTTCCATGGCAAGACCATGGTCATCAAGTACGGCGGCAATGCCATGACCGACCCGGCCCTGCAGGCCGACTTTGCGGAAGATGTGGTGCTGCTCAAGCTGGTGGGCATGAACCCGGTGGTGGTGCACGGTGGCGGCCCGCAGATCGAGACGGCGCTGAACCGCCTGGGCAAGAAGGGCGAATTCATCCAGGGCATGCGCGTGACCGACGCCGAGACCATGGAAGTGGTCGAGTGGGTGCTGGCCGGCGAGGTGCAGCAGGACATCGTGGGCCTGATCAACCAGGCCGGTGGCAAGGCCGTGGGCCTGACGGGGCGCGACGGCGGCATGATCCGCGCGCAAAAGCTCAAGATGGTGGACAGCAAGGACCCTTCCATCGAGCACGACGTGGGCCAGGTGGGCGACATCGTCTCCATCGACCCCAGCGTGGTCAAGGCGCTGCAGGACGACGCTTTCATCCCCGTCATCAGCCCCATCGGCTTTGGCGAGAACAACGAGAGCTACAACATCAACGCCGATGTGGTGGCCAGCAAGCTCGCCACGGTGCTGCAGGCCGAAAAGCTGATGCTGCTGACCAACACGCCCGGCGTGCTGGACAAGCAGGGCAACCTGCTGACCGACCTGACGGCGCGCGAGATCGACGCGCTGTTTGCCGACGGCACGATCTCGGGCGGCATGCTGCCCAAGATTGCCGGCGCGCTGGACGCCGCCAAGGCGGGCGTGCATGCAGTGCACATCATCGACGGCCGCGTGCCGCACGCCATGCTGCTCGAAATCCTGACCGATCAGGCCTACGGCACGATGATCCGTAGTCATTGAGATGCCCCCCCTGAGTCGCTTCGCGTCTTTCCCCCGAGGGGGGACACCGCCAGCGCGGCGGGGCGGCCCTTGCGC
>NZ_JBMIRS010000024.1:0-9004 GCF_049198005.1 Paracidovorax sp. MALMAid1276
CTATTGCGAGCATTTGCAACGCGGCAGGCCGCCCAAAGCGGGGATGCGCGGCGCGCGAGGGACTTGTTCAGCGTTGCCTTAGACCGCCACGGTGCGCACGGCAAAGCTGTCGGTGCCCTGCGCCCAGCCCAGCAGCCGGTCGATGTTGGGGTGCTTGCCGGGGAAGGCCTGCGCATCGGCCACGTGCTCGGCATACCACTCCAGCCCCAGGCTGGCCGCTGCCGGGGTGATGCGGCCGCTATACAGAGTCGCCAGCGCGGCATACACCACCAGCGACCCGGTCTGCCCGGGTTTGTTCTCGATGGTGGCCAGCGTCTGGCCCTCAGCGCCCAGCAGATGCAGGGCGGCGAGGTGGCCGGTGGAGGGGAGCTGTTTCAGGCGATCTGCAAAGTTCATGGTGGTCATGTGGCAAGAAAAATTTGAATAAAAATGGCGCTCAGCGCTTTATGGATAAGCGCTGGTAGCTATTGAAAAGTGAGCGAATTGCGATGTTCGCGGACCGCGACTGTAGCGCGGCCTCAGGCCTGCCACACCCCAAACCCCGCCGACCTCAGGTCGATGCCGATCTCGATCTCGCGGTCCACCGCCTCCTCATAGCCCATGGGGTTGAATCCTTCGTACAGGTCGGGCAGCAGCCAGAGGCCGTATTGCGTCACGAACCGGTTGGCCTGGATCCCGGCCTTGTGCTTGTCAAAACGCACATCCGGGTCCAGCCCCGTCATGCCCACATACACGCAGGGCTTGCCGTCGATGTAGCCGGGGTTGCATTTGCGAAAGCGCGGCTCCAGAAGCACGTCCTTGGAGAGTTCGACCACGTAGACGTGGTGGTGGGGCTTGCGGCGGGGCATGTGGGGCGCTGTAGCCCGCCATTGCGTGCAACCGGGTTCCTCCCCCACCGCACTACGCCGATAACTCTTCCGGCAGATTGCCTGCCGCTTGCAACGTGTGGCGACGCGGTGAGGCAGATTCCATGTCGGCACGGGACATTCACGATCCCACTTCAGATGCCGGATATACGACTGCAGGTGTTTTGCCCACTGGGCTCCAATCGATCAGGCTCTTGCTGTTGTGGGGGAGTCCATATAGAAGGGTTAGGCATCACTCGCGTGCTCCAGACGAGCGCTGGTGTTCATAGATGACTTGAACAAGCTCGCGGGCACCAGCCATGCCAAGCCAACTGATGGATTTGCTCAACAAGCTTGCAGCAATCAAAGCCTTTCCTTCGGTGACAAGCTTTGCTATTTCTTCGTAGAAACAGGAGCAGATCGCGGCAGAAGCTCCCGCGTTTCTGTCACTCCTCCGCGTCTTCCTCGTCCGACAAGCCATCACCCTTGAGGCGCCGGTCCAGCTTGCCGCGCAGCGCCTCGGCGTCTTGCAGCAGCTGGTCGACCGGCGCGGCGGGGACCACGCGCAGGCTGGGCGGGAACAGGCTGCTCATGTACAGGGTCTTGGACAGGCGCATGGAGTTCATCCACTGCGCGCCCAGCCACAGCGGCACGGCCACGGCCACCACCAAGGCCACAGACCATGCCAGGCCTTTGCGGCGCCGGGGCAGCACGGTGGCCAGGTGGGCATACAGCGCCCCGGCCAGCACCAGCGCCACCAGCACGTGCGAGAACTTCGCAAACACCTCCAGCGAAAAGGCAAACGCTGCCAGGTGCGCCAGCAGGGTCACGGCGTCCACCCCCAGCACGGCGGCGCAGGCAATGCGCACATGGCGCCAGAAGTGCAGGCGCCCGGCAAACATCTTGCTGGCCCCCGCCCACACCCCCGACCATGCGGTCAGCACCACCATCAGCATCAGCACCACGCTGGGCAGCGCCTTCACATACTGCGCGGTGTCGCGGGTTTCGAGCCACGCCGACACCAGCGCCGCCGCCACCACCCCGCCCGCCAGGCCCAGGGTGGCGCCCAGCATGCGCCACGGAAACTCCGGCAGCGCCTGCTCGTCGGCAATCGGCGTGTCGGCCAGCCGCAGCGTGATGTGGGTCTGGCCCAGGTCGATGGGCGTGCCGTCGGGCCAGTCGAACTGGTCGCCCTGCGCATGGCGCTTGCGCTGCAGGCGCGCGCCGTTGCGGGTTTCCAGCACGTCCACGCGCACCGTGCGGGGCTCACCCACCGTGCGGTCAATGCGCAGGTGGCGCGGGGCCACGTGGGGGTCGTCCAGCACCAGGTCGCAGTCGAGCGCGCGGCCCACGGTGATGGGCCAGCGCGTGACGGGCGCGCGCGCCAGCAGGGCGCCGTGGCGGTCAAAGGCTTCGATCAGGCCCAGGGTGGTGGGGCTGTTGTTCATGGCGCGGCCTCCCAGCGGAAGGCCTTGAGGTAGTGGCCGGCCAGCTTCATGCTGTTGTCAAACGCAACGCCCTGCACGTCCAGGCGGCCCAGCACGCCCTGCGTGAGCTGGTTGACCGAGGTCACCAGCACCGTCATGTTGTACAGGCCCGCCAGCTTGCGGTAGGCCGACAGGCACACCACGGCGCGCAGCGGCAGGCTGCCCGGGTCCACAAAGCGCTCGGTGCATTCGGCCGCCGTCTGGTGGCGGTTGCCGCGCAGGGGCAGGTTCTCGTTGGCAAAACTTTGCGAATACATGCGCGCAAACCGCGCCGGGCCCAGCGTGGGCGCGTTGTAGGCCTCGTAAGACAGGCGCACGGCGCCGGTGTTGAAGTCGCCGGCCACCACGTCGCTGTCGACGCGGCACTGCGTGCGCTCCAGGTTCAGGCCGGGAAAGGACGGGTCGCGCCCCGAGCCCCAGCAGCGCGCCAGCGCGTCGTCGGGCACCGGCACGCGGTAGCTGCCGTGGCGTTGCTCGCGCAGCGGGGCCTGCATCAGGCGGTCGGTGAGCCGCTGCTGGTGCTCGGTCAGCTGCCGTGCCACCTCGCCGTGGGCCGCCTGGGTGATGGGTTTTGCGTTGGCCGCGCGCTGCACCAGGGCCTGCGCGAATTCGGCCGGGATCAAAAAGCTCACCTGTTCGCCATCCATGCGCTTGGCCACGTTCACGCCCAGCACGCGGCCCGCGTCGTCCACCGCCGGGCCGCCGCTCATGCCGGGGTTGAGCGTGCCGCCAAAGAAGATGCGCGGGTAAAAGCTGCGCCGCACTAGCCCGTTGTAGGTGCCCTCGGTCACGGCAAAGCCGATGTCGAGCGGGTTGCCCAGTGAGTAGATGCGCTCGCCCTGCGCCAGCACATCGGCCGCAGGCCGCAGCGTCAGCACGGGCGCGGCCGCCGTGCGCCCCTTGGCGCGCAGCACGGCCAGGTCGTGCTGCACGTCAAAGGCCAGCAGCTCCACCTCGCCTTCCTGCCCTTCCATCGTCACGTACACACCCCGGTAGCGCTCGGGCTCCAGCGCCAGCTGGCTGGCCACATGAAAGTTGGTGACGATCAGCCCGTCGGCCGACACAAAAAAGCCCGAGCCGATCGACGCCTGGGTGCCCGCATTGCGCAGCAGCGTGCGGATCTGCACCAGCTTGTCGCGCGAGAGCTCGTAAATGCGCCGCGCGTCGCGCGAGAGCGGGGCGGCGGCCTCAGGCGCTGCCGGCGTGGCCCCGGTGGCGGCCCCGCTGGTGGATTCATTGGGAGGGCGGTTGCCGTCAGACGGATCCGATCCCGCAGGCCGCACGGCGGGGGCCGTGGCCGCGGGGGGCTGGGAGGGAGTCGGTGTTTGGCCCTGGGCCACCGCGCAGAGCAGCAACAGCAGCAGGGCCGAAGTCACGGGCCGCAAGGGCCGCAGCAGGGGAGAAGGCATCGCTGTATTCTATGAACGCCGCGCGGCCTGGCCCCGCCTGCAAGACGCACGGCAATGTCATCCAATGCCCCGGCTTCACCCGCTCACATCCCACGCACCATGCAGACCACCGCCATTTACCCCATCGGCACACCCGGCCAACCCTGGGGCGCCGCAGAGCGCGACCAGTGGCGCGCCCGCCAGGTGCGCCAGCGCAGTTATGCCGACGACGTGCTGCGCGCCGTCGAGGCGTTGCGCGGGCGCTGGGATGTGGAGCTGTATGGCGACGTCGTGTATGCCGACGCGCACCACCCGGCAGAGCGCTTTCCGCTGCGCGCCCTGCGCAGCCACCCCTGGCAGCCGGGCCTGCCCAGCGTGCTGGTCACCGGCGGCGTGCATGGCTACGAAACCAGCGGCGTGCACGGCGCGCTGCGCTTTGCCAGCGCGCATGCCGAGCGCTATGCCGGCCGCGCCAACGTGCTGGTGGTGCCCTGCGTCAGCCCCTGGGCCTACGAGCGGTTTCAGCGCTGGAACTTCGACGCGATCGACCCCAACCGCTCGTTCCGCGAAGCCTCGCCCGCGCAAGAATCTCTGGCCCTCATGCGGCTGGTGGCGCAGCACCAGGGCCAGTATGGCCCGTTCACCGCCCACATCGACCTGCACGAAACCACCGACACCGACGAATCCGAATACCGCCCCGCCGTGGCCGCGCGCGACGGCAAGGTGTTCGAGCCCGGCAGCATCCCCGACGGGTTCTACCTGGTGGACGACACCGACAACCCCCAGCCCGCCTTCCAGCAGGCCATCATCGACGCCGTGGGCCGCGTCACGCACATTGCGCCTGCGGATGACAGGAACGAAATCATCGGCTCACCCGTGGTGGCACCAGGCGTGATCCGCTATGCGTTGAAGCCGCTGGGGCTGTGCGCGGGCATCACCGGCGCGCGCTACACCACCACCACCGAGGTCTACCCCGACAGCCCGCGCGCCACACCCGATCAGTGCATCGAGGCGCAGGTGGCGGCGGTGTGTGCGGGGGTGGAGTTTGTCGTGACACATGCGCAGCACTGACGGACGCGCCCACAGCGAGCGCCGACGGGGGAGGCTGAGTGCAGTCAGCGCTTGTTCCAGATCACCAGCGCAATGCCCCCCATGATGGCGCAGGCCGACACCACCATGGGCCAGGTGGCGGGCTCGCCCAGCAGCGCAACGCCGCCCACGGCAGTGATCACCGGCACGCTGAGCTGCACGGTGGCGGCATGGGTGGCCTGCAGCGCGGGCAGCACCCGGTACCACACGGCATAGCCCACGCCTGAGGTCAGCGCACCCGAGGCCACGGCATACAGCATGCCGCTGGTGCTGGCCTGCCACTGCGGCAGCAGCACCGCGCTCAGCAACAGCGCGAGCGGCACGGTGCGCACAAAGTTGCCTGCCGTCACCGCCGTGGGGTCGGCGGTGGCGTTGCCAAAACCCGCCATGCGCCGCCCCCGCAGCGAATACGCGCCCCAGGCCACGCCCGCCCCCAACATGGCCAGCGACCCCAGCCAACCCGGCGTGGACAGGCCCGGCAGCATCAGCACCGTGAGCCCTACCACTGCCAGTGCAAAGCCGCCCAGCTGCAGGGGACGCAAGCGCTCGCCCTGGTACAGCCCCCAGGCGATCATGGTGGCCTGCACCGCGCCAAACAGCAGCAGCGCGCCCGTGGCCGCCGTCATGCTGAGGTAGGCAAACGAAAACCCGGCCGCATAGATGAACAGCGCCAGCGCCGACCAGCCATCGCCCGGCAGCGCGGCCAGCCCTTTGGCACGCCCCGGCTGCTGCGCACCGCGCCCGTGCTGCAGCCACACGATGGCCGCCAGCGTGATGGCGCCGGACACCAGCCGGATGCTGGTGAAACTGGCAGCGTCGATGGCCCCGCCCTTGAGCGCGAGGCGGCAGAGAATGGAATTGCCTGCAAACGCCAGCATGGCCAGCGCCACCAGCGAGACATTGAAGAGAGAGCCCATGGCGGACGAGTGTACGCCGGGAAAGATTGAAAGAAAAATGCCTTCAGCGCTTGATGGGTAAGCGCTGGCAGCTATGAATAGCATAGCGTTTGCAGTCACACCACCCTGTTTGCTACCGCGTGGGCTTGGCCATGCCCGAGCGATGCCGGGCACCGCGAGGGCCATTCAAACCGCCCTGGCGTGCCGCAGAGCCGCACCTATCGATTAGGCTCCGGGGCGGTGTCGGCATGGCACGACATGAAAACCCAAGGAATCGATGTGACAAGGAATCGACGTGATTGAGGGCCTGGTAGCCGGCAGGCTGGTGGGCGAGGCTGAGATGCGCGACGGCAAGAACGCCACGCAATTTGCGGTGGCCAAGGTGCGGGCCGCCGGCGGCGATGGCGAGCCCGTGCTCGTCAACGTGATCGCCTTTGCGCCCGAGGCCTGCGCCGCGCTGCGGGCCTTGCAGGATGGCGACGCCATCTCGCTGGCAGGCGCGCTGAGCCCCAAGGTGTGGACCGACAAGCAGGGCAATACCAAGCCGGTGATGGACATGGTGGCGAGCAGGGTGTTGGCGATCACGTCGCTGGGCGAGCGGTAAGCGGCCTGCGTCGAGCGTTTGCTTGGCGCGCGGGGCGCAATTTTTACGACGTGCTGCCGGTGGAGCCCAGCAACCGGGCACTCACTTCCGCCGCATCCAGCGCCGCAAACGCCATGTTGTGCCGATCTGTCAGCGGGCCATGGCCGGGCTCCATGCCCCCAGCGGCGTCATAGCCCATGGCCTTGAACTTCCACACGCCGCCGATCAGCTTGAGCGTGCCCACATGCGCGCCATCGGCGGTGTGGACGGAGACGGCGGTGGTGTTCATGGGCAGCAACTGCAAGGGGCCTGCCAGTGGGCCGGGCGGTACTTGGGCGAAGGTGGGTGAAAGAGGCTGGGGGTGAGGCATGGAGGTGTTTGTATCTCAAATGCGCGGCGCCCACCGTCTGGCTCAAGATCGCGTGTTGGTGACGTATCAACTCAGTAAGCGGCTAAGTATTTTCGTGAAGGGAGTTCGATAGCCATACGAGCTTGGGCATCACCTCGCGAAATTGGTCTTTCGTGATTGTTTTAGCGTGTGCATCTGCACGATATTTATTGGAAACATCCATTGAAGAGTTGAATCGTCCTTTGTCTTCATTGAATGCAAACTTGAATATATCCCAATTTTTTATAATTGCATCTTTGAGATTCAGAAAATATAATTCACCTTTGAAAATATCATCAAAAGGTAAGTTGTTTGCTTTTTCGCGTTGGCTTTGTTTTGTCATGGATTCAATAATTTTTTGCTTTCCAATAGTTGAGCCAAAAGCTAACTTTAGTGTCCGTCGTACTAGGTCTCTGAGCGAATGTTCGAATGAATTTCTTTCTTTGCTGAGACTCGCCCATCGTTCTTCAATTGAATCTGGGCAAATTAATCCACGAGCTTCTTGTTTTATTGAATTTTCTACTGCATTAATTCTAAAAAAATATGACCCACCATCTTTGCTTATTAATCCATACCCGTTTAAATGATTGAGTAGCGTTGGATTTTCTTGCAAAAAGTGGTCAATTTTTTGATGCTCGCCTGCGGCGATGTGCTGCAGTAGTGCGTATTCTTCGGGGTATTTTTCGGTTAAAACTTCGAGAATTAAATTAATGTAACTCTGAGTGTGCGTGCTGATTTCTGCGCGTTGAGTCGTGTAGGTCTGTTTTCTAATATGTATCTTTCGTGGAAGCAATGCAGACGAAAGAGCTTTCCACATGTGACCACATGCATGTCGAATTAAAAATGGATGTCCACCGAAGTCATCTGTTAAATAGGTGAAAACTTCGGTGTCGAAGCTGACCCCCATATATCCACCGATGCTGGTGAGCATCGTCCTGACATCATCAACATCAAAAAAGCCAAGGTATGTTGGCTTTATGTACTCGTACAGAGGATTGTCAACTCCGTTGGCCAGCCTAGAGCGCTCCAAGATCTGTGGATTAACTCCGCACAATAGAAAACTAATAAGATTTGGATTCTGTTGAAAGGTTGAGCGAATGGTTTGCCAAAATGGAAGAAATTCTGATCCATCTCGCCAATCTGTGCTTGGTGAAAGCTCGAAACAAAGATTTTCAATCTCATCAAAGATCAACAAGGCTGGTTTGCCTGTTCGTTTTTTTATCTCTTTTAGATCTTCGCTGAAGCATATTGATGCATCTTGTTCTGAATATTTAGATTCGGGATTTCCGAAATTGTGCAGACCACCCGCAACGCATAATTGCTCTTTGATCCGGAAAAGTGCTTTGTTCCACTTTGCTCTGTGATATCTGGTGTCGGAACAATCAATGAAAGCAACTGGTGCACCTAGATGTTTTAGCTCCCGAACCAACGCCCAGAGAAGAGATGTTTTTCCTATTCGACGCAATCCGAATATCGTGGAATTTTCGCCTGCTTGATATTTGCGAACCAGTGCTTGTAGCTCATTCTTTCGACCGAAAAAATACCGATCTGTTTGAAGGGCTGAAGAAATCGCGAAGAGGTCGGTGGTGTATAGATTTTTTTCCAGTGCGCTTGTTGTTAAATCGAGCTTTCCACCTGCCCCGCCCGATAAATCTGAGTATTTAAATGGGATGTATAGTCTGGGGTCGCTTTCCGCAGCCACTGGAAAATCGTGCTTGGAAATGGATTTGGCATTTGTGACTAAAATAACGCAGAGTCGATCTAGTCGCATTGGGTCATCGCTGATTATTTTTTCTGCAGCGGCCATTAGTCTAGAATCGATATCTGGATATGGATGAAAAATGCACAAAATATCGCTGCGAAAATTAAATTTTTCGCGAAGATCGTGAGTGGGTTTCAAAAAAATGTAAGGATAATTCGCAGATCTGGAGGCTTGAAATATGCCTGCATGAGCAACAAACCAGACTGTGGCTAAATTGCCAGCGATTTCTCGTTCTTTTGGCCCAAATCCATCCAATCGCAAGCCTGGCAGCATGCCCGGGTGTTGGTTTGTCAATTGTTTGCTCCGTTTCGATTTATAAATTATGAACTTGATATCTACGTTGCGGCTATTTATCCACTGCGTCCATTAAACCCGTCCCAAGTTTAAATAAGGCGTTCTCGCCCGTTGTCCCAATCGGTCCGCCACAAAGTTCCGGTGGTGCTCAAACTGAAACCTGTCATCTGGCTTGGCATTGGTCTATGGCGGCTTCACGATGGCCTTCACCACCTAGCAGGCTGCTGAAATACTCCCCACCGTCGTTTCCCGGTTGACGTCTTGCCAGGACA
>NZ_JBMIRS010000025.1:0-1848 GCF_049198005.1 Paracidovorax sp. MALMAid1276
GAACGTGTTGTAGTGCAGCCCCGTCTCCCTGTCCAGGTACTGCCCCTGCATCCGCAGGTTCTGCTGAAGCTGCACTGTCTCGTTGGCTGACTGCTGCCCCAGCTGCTGAACAGGCCTTCCCGCCTCGTCGTAGCTCTGCCATTCCTCCCGGACTGTGCTGCCCCACGTGCTGTATTGCGCTGCCCACACCAGGTGGCCGTTGTTGTCGCTCAGTTCTTCCGGCAGGCCGTTGGGCTGGGTGTGGAAGTAATAGACCTGCGCTGCCTGCGCAGTTGGAGTTGCTGTAGTCTTTGCGTCCGCTCTGGCCAGGCCATCGGTGGGCCCATCGTTCGCCGCCGCCCCCACGTTGAACCGGTCGCTCCAGCCCGGGTTGGTCGTGGGCACGCTGGCTGGCTTGCCTTGTGCATTGTCTGATGCCCCGCCCAGCGCATGCGCCGCTGCCGCGTGGGGTTCTATGCCGCCACTTCCGTCGATGCGCGCCAGTGGCACGTAGCTGCCCGGCTCGTAAACATAGGTGGTGGCGCGCTGGCCCCGGCTTTCTTGCAGCAGCCGCATGCCTTCCCAGGTGAAGTGCGTGGTGCCGAAGCTGTCTGTCTTGGCGATGCGCCTGCCCAATGCGTCGTACTGGTAGCTGAAGACCTGGCTTTGGGGTTGGCCGTCTTTGCCTGCACGCACTACCGCCACCTGGGTCAGTTGGTGCTGGTGGTTGTAGCGGTAGTGTTGTTCTGTGTGGCTGCCGATGCGTTTTCCAATCAGGCTGTCGAAATTCGCTTGATCGATACTTTCACAGGAACCGCGGCGACAAATTTGCTTACATTAATCGCCGAACACCCCTCAATCGATATATTCAGACAAAACCATTGGCGCCCAATTATCACGCCCAATCCTCAAAAACTAACGAAAGGCATTTGACAAATGGACTAAAAATTTCTTGCCGCTGTATATTTTTAACTACGACGCCGACACTATTCGACCTTGCCCCAAAAAATAGTCATCCCAATGACAAACACCGCCAAAAGCAATTAATGATAGTCTTCATACTCCCAATGGAAATATCTTGTCAACAGAATGCAACTCTCCTCGAAGGAGCTGCTTTGACAACTCTCAACTATTGAATTCAATCCTTTAATCAAAGACTTGAAATCAAAATACCCCACAACAATAGTTCTATTTTCCAGTATGAAATATTTTTCATCAGCCCTACTGCGCAGCGACTCAGGGGTTGTCAAGGTGAAGTAGAAGTTATTTGTACCGACTTCACCCCTTATACCAATTTCGATTGTTATTTTAATATTTATCGCCTCAAGCGAATCGGGAATCCAAGCTTGCAAATTTACATGATCGGCATAAACAGCCCTGATCTGAAGGACATTTTTCATTTCTAATTTACATCCAAATGCACATTACTCCCGTTCGGATTTTTAGGAGTTGGCGCAGACTCAAAGTTGACTTGACGCCCCGTTTTTGACCAAGGCTGTCCTGTTGCCCTATTAACACCTCTTTTATCGGCAGGGAATCTAAAGGTCCTACTACCATCGGCAGAGACCATGCCCTTGCCACTTGACATAACGCGAGCATCTTTGCCCACCCATCGCCTTCCTAGTTCCAACGCATCTTTTTCAGAAACCGTTCCTGAAACCCCTCTATTCCCCCCGGCCGCAGTTTGGTTTTCTATCCGTTTCATCTTATTTTTTAGCTGCTGCTCTGAGCAACGCCGCCATCCCAACGGATCAATCCAGCTAATCGGATTGGGTGCGTACTGGTGCAGGTTCAATCCGCCATTGAGCCCAATCGGATCCGGCGTCGTAAACGCCCCCAAGTCCGCGTCGTAGTACCGGAACGTGTTGT
>NZ_JBMIRS010000029.1:0-10470 GCF_049198005.1 Paracidovorax sp. MALMAid1276
GTCCTGCATAACCCTCGCGAGTGCGTGGTAGTGCTGATCGGGATGGGCCGCAAGGCGTCTTTTTGCAGCCAATAGCGCGGCTATTGGCAAGAAAAGCAACGTAGCGGACCGCCCGAGACGCGCTAGCACGGACCGCAGGGAGTTGTGCAGGACATCCCTACGGGCATATTTGATGCATTTTTTGTGCGTCACGCCGCTGTCGGCTGTGTGCCATTGATCTGTCACGGTCTGCCCATTAACCTGCCGGCACAACAACAGCAAGAAATGGAGGCACATCCATGGTCAGAGAGGGTTCCCGCCGGTCCACGCATCCCCTGGGCCTGGTGGCGGTCCTGGTGTTCAGTGCGGTGTTTACCGTGGCGTTCGGCACCGGGGGTTATGTGTTCGGGCTCAAGCCGCTGGTGCTGACCTTGCGGGCGGCGCTGGAGGTGCGCAGCTGGCAGCCGGCGCCGGCGCAGGTGCTGAGTGCGCGGCTGCAGCGGCATGCCGACAGCGACAGCACCACATGGCAGGTGCGTGCGCGGTACCGGTATGAATTCGGCGGCAAAGTCTTTGAGGGCAACCGCGTGGGGCTGGACCCCACGGCAGGGGCCGACAACCTGGGCGACTGGCACGAGCGCTGGCACGCACGGCTGCAGGCGGCGCTGTCGCGTGGCGAGCCCATCACGGTCTGGGTCGACCCGCGCCGTCCCTCGCAGTCATTGATCGACCCCCACCCGCGCTGGCAGATGCTGGCCTTTCGCGTGCCGTTTGCCCTGGTCTTCACCGGGGTGGCCCTGGGGGCGGCCTGGGTGTTTGCCGGTGCGCTGTGGCAATTGCTGCGGCGTCCGCCATCTCAGCAGCAGCAGGGGTTCTATGGGCAGGGTGGGGAGGGGTGGGCTGCGCAGGGTGTGCATGAGCACGATGAACAACGGCACGCTGGACTGGGGCAGGAGGGAGTTGGTCCCGCGCCCGCCCGCCACGCCACCAGCGCCGCAGGCCGTTCCGCAGGCGCCCTCTGGCTGTTCAGCCTGTTCTGGTGCGGCATTGCCTTTCCCATGGCGGGCATTCTGTGGACGTCCGACCGCGCACCGTGGTTGGCCAAGGCCTTGATCGGCCTGTTTGTGGTGGTGGGCGTGGCGCTGCTGGCGCATGCGCTGGGCCAGACGCTCAAGGCCTGGCGCTACGCCGGCACCTCCCTGGCGCTGCGCCCCGCGCGGCCCCGCGCAGGACACGCTGTGGAATGCACCATCACGCTGCCCGAGCGGGCCGCCCTGCAGCAGCAGGGCCGCGATCTGCATCTGCGCCTGGCGCAATACCGGGTGGACGAGTCCAGCTCCGGCAACGCCGAACGCCGCGTCGAAGACTTCACGCAGCCGGCGCGTGTGCTGCCCTTGCCGGATGGCAGCCTGCACCTGTCGGGGCGCTTCGAGATGCCGGGCGACGCCCCACCGCACGGCGCCCGGCGGTCGGGCGAGCGGGTGGACTGGCGGCTGGAACTGCTGCACGGTGCCCGCGGAAGCGTGCAGCTTTGCTACGACCTGCCCGTTGAGGCCGCGCCTGCAGGCGGGGCGCATGCGGCCGATGCGCCTGCGGTCGACCGGTTTGACCCCCGTGCCGCCTGGGCGCAGGTGACGCCCATCGAGCCGCTGGCCGAAGCTGCCACCCTGGGAGCCCGCCTGCCGCACCTGCCCGGCACCGTTCAGCTGCAGGAGATGGCCGAGGGCTGGCGCTACCGCTTTGCCCCGTCGGGGTGGCGCTGGGCGGCTGGCCTGGTGTTGGCCGGGCTCGCGGCAGAGGCCCTGATACAGGGCCGCGTGGGGCTTCATGGCTTCCACGGGCCCCGGGGGTTCTTGGGCGCCAGCCTGTGGTGGGCGCTGGCGGCGTTTGCGCTGTACGCAGCCACCTGCCGGTGGACGCTGTGGGTCACGGACTCCGGCATCACCGTGCTGCGCACATCCTGGCTGGGCTCGCGCGCACAGGTGTTGCCGGGCGCGGCCACGGCGTCGCTGGTGCACAAGCTGCTGTTCACCGCCGGCAACACCGGCGCCGAGCGCCGGTACTACGCGGTGTATGCACGGCCGGATGGAGGTTCAGCGCTGGTGCGGCTGACCCCCGGCCTGCCCGGCGACGCCGCAGCCACCGCCCTCGGCCAATCGCTGGCCCAGGCCTGGGCCCAGCGGCGCGGACGTTTCAGCCCCGGCGCGCTGCGCCCGCACGCGCGGGCGCATGGCTGGCGCCCGTCCTGGGGCTGGTTTGTGTTGCTGCTGCTGTGGGTGCTGCAATACGCATGAGATGCTATGTCTAAAAAGATAGCAAACAATGCTCTGTAGATAAGCGCTGGGAGCCTTTTTTAAGGGTTTTTTGGACGAGAGCGCAATTTTTGCGCCCTGTCCGGGTGCCAGCGTCAGTCCTGCGGCCGGAAACCGATGGTCAATGACGGTGGCACCCGGCCGTCCACATCGCGCGGCAGGGTTTCCGTCTTGTCCAGCGCGCGCAGCACGGCGTCGTCCCAGGCCTTGCTGCCGCTCGACTGCACGAGGCGCTTGCCCACGATGGTGCCGTCGGGCGACAGGCGCACCTCCACCTCGGCCCGCGGGTTGCCGGAGATGGCGTCGGGGTAGACGATGTTGGGCTTGACCTTGGCCGCCACCTTGCCACCGTAGCTGCCCGAGGGGCCTGCGCTGCGCTGCGCAGTGCCCGTGGCGGTCTCGCCGCCGGTGGCGCCTGCCAGGCCCTGGATGCGGCGCAGGTTGGCCTCGCGCTGTTCGGCCAGTTGCTTGGCTTCGGCCTCGGCCTTGCGCTTGGCGGCCTCGTCGGCCTTGCGTTTTTCTTCGGCCAGCTTCTTCTGCTTTTCCTGTTCGGCCTTTTTCTGCTCGGCCAGCTGCTTTTCGCGCTGCTGTTCCTGCTCGCGAAGTTCTTTCTCGCGCTCCTTGGCCTGGCGCTCCTTCTTCTCCTGCTCGGTGCGCTCGCGCTCGCGTTTTTCACGCTCCGCCTTCTGCTGCTGCTCGCGGGCCTTCTTCTCTTGCTCCAGGCGCTTTTTCTCGCGTTCGATGGCGATGTCGGCCTCGCGCGTGTCGGGCGGCTCTACCGCCCGCGGGGGTGGTGGGGGCGGTGGTGCGGGCGTGCGCACTTCGGGGGTGGGCGGGGCGGGCGGTGGCGGCGGGGGCTCCACCGCACGGGGGGCTGCCTGCTGCGGCACGGCGGCCCACAGCTCGGCTTCCACGGCAGGCTGGTCGGTGCTGCTCTTCCAGTTCACGCCCCAGGTCAGTGCGCCAATCAGCACCGCATGCGCCAGCACCGCCAGCGTGATGGCACGCAGGCGCGCCGGCGGGCGGGGCGGGGCAAACTGGTCGCGGTCGTCGTGGGCGTGCATGGATGAAGGCGAATCGGTGCGCAGGCGGCGGGGCGGTCTTTTACCCGCCCTGCTTCACGGAAAGGCCCACGCGCTGTACGCCGGCCTTTTGCAAGGCGTCCATGGCCTTGACCACGTTCTCATACTGCACGCCCTTGTCGGCGCTGATCACCACGGCGCTCTCGCTGCCCGCGCCCTGGCTTTTCTGCCAGCGGGCGGCGGCTTCGCCGATTTCGCGCTGGGTGTGGCTGCGCGTGGATTCGGGAGTCTTGAGCTGCAGGGACCCGTCCTTGCCCACGATGACCTGGGCCACCACCTTGGGCATGTTCTTGCCCTTGCCCACGCTGGGCACGTCGATCACGCCGGGCGTGAGCATGGGCGCGGTCACCATGAAGATGATGAGCAGCACCAGCATCACGTCGATGAACGGGACCATGTTGATCTCGTTGATGGTGCGGCGGCCTCGGCCGCGGGATGCCATGGCGGGCATGGGCGGTGCCTCCCTCGTCAGTGGCCCGAGGCCGTGTGGGTGGCAGCGGCCGGGTGGCCCGGCTGGTGGGCGCCCAGGTTGCGCTGCAGGATGTTGGAGAACTCTTCGATGAAGGTCTCCTGGTGCGTGGCCACGCGGTCGATGTCGCGGGCGAAGCGGTTGTAGGCAACCACGGCCGGAATGGCGGCAAACAGGCCGATGGCCGTGGCCACCAGCGCCTCGGCAATGCCCGGCGCCACGGTGGCCAGCGTGACCTGCTCCATGCCCGCGAAGCCGGTGAACGCATGCATGATGCCCCACACCGTGCCGAACAGGCCCACGTAGGGCGACACCGAGCCCACCGATGCGAGGAAGGACAGGCTCGATTCGACCACGTCCATCTCGCGCTGGAAGCTCGCGCGCATCGCGCGGCGGGCGCCGTCCAGCAGGGTGCCGGGGTCGGCAATGCGCCGCTCGCGCAGCTTCTGGTATTCGCGCATGCCGCTGGCGAAGATGCGTTCCATGGGGCCAGCATGTTTTGCGTTTTGCGCGGCGCTGGCAAACAGGTCGTTCAGGCTGGTGCCCGACCAGAACTCGCGCTCGAACTCATCGTTGAGCGTCTTCACGCGCTTGAGCGCAAACAGCTTGCGGAAGATGGCGGCCCAGCTCGCCACCGACACGGTCAGCAGCAGCAGCATCACGAGTTTCACCACCCAGCTGGCGTGAAGCACCAGGGAGATGATGGACATGTCTTGGGAGTTCATGGTGCGAGTTGTTCGAGGAGGGTGCTCGGAATGCGTGCGGGCCGCAGGGTGGCGGCGTCCACCCATCCGATGCGGATGGTGGCTTCGGCCAGCAATGCGGGGGGACGGTCGGTCATCTGCTCTGGTTTCAGGAGCGCCTGCTGCACTATTGTCAACGATGCGCGGCCACCGGCTTGCAGGGTGGCGGTAACAATGAGTTCGTCGTCCAGCCGCGCGGGCCGGTGGTAGCGAAGCTGGGCATCGGTTACGACAAACATGCCTCCGGTTTGTTCCCGCAGGCTGTGCTGGCCCACGCCCAGCGAGCGCAGCCACTCGGTGCGCGCGCGCTCGAAATACTTGAGGTAGTTGGCGTAGAACACGATGCCGCCGGCATCGGTGTCTTCCCAATAGATGCGGATGGGAAGCTGGAAAGCCATCAGCCCAGCAGTGCGCGCAGCCGCGCCACCGACTCTTGGAGTTGCGCCATGGAGTTGGCGGTGGAAAAGCGGATGAAGCGCTCGGGCTCGTGCGCGCCGAAGTCGCGCCCCGGCGTCACCGCGATGTGCGCGCGGCGCATCACTTCAAACGCAAAGTCCCAGCTGCCATTCACGCCCAGCGCCTGCGCGGCCTGCGTGCAGTCGGCCCAGGCGTAGAACGCGCCGTCGGGCATCACGGGCACGTGCAGGCCCAGCGATTGCAGCGCAGGGATGAAGAAGTCGCGCCGCGCCTTGAACTCGGCCCGGCGGCGTTCGTATTCGGCAATGCTCTCGGCCTCGAAGCATGCGAGCGCGGCGTGCTGCGCCACCGTGCTCGCGCAGATGAACAGGTTCTGCGCCAGGCGCTCGACCACGGGCACCATGGCCTCGGGCACCACCATCCAGCCCAGGCGCCAGCCGGTCATGTTGAAGTACTTGCTGAAGCTGTTGATGCTGATGATGCTGTCGTCGATGGCCAGCGCCGTGTGGCCGAACTCTTCCTCGTACGACAGGCCCAGATAAATCTCGTCGATGAGGGTGATGCCGCCGTGCGAGCGCACCACGTCGTGGATGCGGCGCAGCTCATCGGGCGCAATCGAGGTGCCGGTGGGGTTGGAGGGCGAGGCCAGCAGCACGCCCCGGGTCTTGTCATTCCAGGCAGCACGCACCTTGTCGGCGCTCAGCTGGTAGCGCTCTGCCGCCGTGGTGGGCAGCAGCACGGCTTTGCCTTCTGCAGCGCTCACGAAGTGGCGGTTGCAGGGGTAGCTCGGGTCGGGCATCAGGATTTCGTCGCCGGCCTCGATCAGCGCCAGACAGGCGAGTTGCAGCGCGGCCGAGGCGCCCGCCGTCACCACGATGCGGCGCGCCGGCACATTGACGCCAAAGCGGCTCTGGTACCAGCCGCTGATGCGCTCGCGCAGGGCGTCGAGGCCCAGCGCGTTGGTGTACTGCGTGGCGCCGCTGTGCACGGCGCGTGCGGCAGCTTCCTGCACCAGGGGCGGGGCGGTGGAGTCGGGCTCGCCGATGTTCAAAAAGATCATCGGCTCGCGCGTGCCCGCCACCTCGCGCGCGAGGGCCTGCGCGGCCTTGGCCACTTCCATCACATAGAACGGTTCGATGCGCTCTGCGCGCGAGGAAAACTTCATGGCAAACGCATCCTGCCCGGGTGGGGCGTGGGAGGGAAAAGTGGCAGATAGAACCAGCGAAGCGGCCCGGCGCGCCAGAGCGGCGCCCGGGCGAGCGCGGTCAGGCCGCGCCGGTGCCTGCGGCCTTGTCGGCGGCGACTTCCACGGCGCGCAGCGTTGGCGCCAGGCTGTTGAGCACGGCGTTCACGTACTTGTGGCCGTCGGTGCCGCCAAACTCCTTGGCCAGTTCGATGCACTCGTTGAGCACCACACGCCAGGGCACGTCCAGGCAGTGCTGAAACTCGTACACACCGATCCACATGCTGGCGTGCTCGATGGGCGAGATCTCGGCCATCTTGCGGTCCAGCAGCGGGGTGATGAGCGCGTCCATCTCGGCCGCGTTGGCGATGCAGCCGTGCAGCAGCGCGTCGTAGTGCACCGAGTCGGCCTTGTGAAAGCCCGCCAGGTCGCGCGTGAACGCATCGATGGCGTGGGCATCGTTGCCGCCCACCAGGTGCTGGTACAGCGCCTGCAGCGCGAATTCGCGCGCGCGGCTGCGGTTGGACTTGGAGGCCGCCTTGCGCGTGCCGGTGCTCTTGAGGCCGGTGCGGCTCTGCTTGGGCGGGCGCTGCGACTGGGAGGGGGTGGGATTCTCGTCGGTCATGACAGCTCGTCCAGCAGGTTGGCCATTTCCACCGCCACGCGGGCCGCGTCCACACCCTTGTCGGTCTGGCGGGCGATGGCTTGCTCCATGTTCTCGGTGGTGATGATGGCGTTGGCGATGGGCAGGTGGTAGTCCAGCGCCAGGCGGGTGACGCCCGCGCCGGACTCATTGGCCACCAGCTCGAAGTGGTAGGTCTCGCCGCGGATGATGCAGCCCAGCGCGATCAGCGCGTCGTACTCGTCGGCCTCGGCCATGGCCTGCAGGGCCACGGGCACTTCGAGCGCGCCGGGCACCAGCACGTGCTTGATGTTCTTTTCCTGCACGCCCAGCGCCAGCAGCTCTGCGCGGCAGGCGGCGGCCAGGGTGTTGGTGATGCTTTCGTTGAATCGGGCCTGCACGATGCCGATGTGCAGTTTCTTGCCGTCCAGCTTGTCTGCGGTGCCTTTGTCTGCGCCAAACATAAATGGTGATCCTGTTCTGTCTTTATTCTTTGGGGATGAAGCCGGTGATCTCGAGGCCGTAGCCTGCCATGCTGGGCATGCGGCGCGGCTGGCCCATCAGGGCCATCTTGTGCACGCCGCACTCGCGCAGGATCTGCGCACCCACGCCATAGGTGCGCAGGTCCATGCGGCCGCGCTCGGGCGCCTGGGCCGCGCGGGCCGTGCCTTCGAACTGGGCCAGCAGTTGTGTGGCGCTCTCGCCGCAGTTCAGCAGCACGGCCACGCCCTTGCCCTGGGTCTCAAGGTATTGCAGGCTGGTGTCCAGGCCCCACGAGTGCATGGAGCGGTTGACTTCCAGCGCGTCAAACACCGACAGCGGCTCGTGCACGCGCACGGGCACCACGTCGTCCGCGCTCCACTGGCCTTTGACCAGGGCCAGGTGCACCGCCTGGCTGGGCTTGTCGCGGAAGGCGTGGGCAGTGAATTCGCCGTAGGCCGTCTGCAGCGTGCGCGTGCCGACCTTCTCGACCAGCGATTCGTTGCGGCTGCGGTATTCGATCAGGTCGGCAATGGTGCCGATCTTGAGGCCGTGTTCTGCCGCAAACAGCTGCAGGTCCGGCAGGCGCGCCATGGTGCCGTCGTCCTTCATGATTTCGCAGATGACGGAGGCGGGGCTGCAGCCGGCCATGGCGGCCAGGTCGCAGCCGGCCTCGGTGTGGCCGGCGCGCATCAGCACGCCGCCATCCACGGCCTGCAACGGAAAGATGTGGCCGGGCTGCACCAGGTCGGCGGGCTGGCTGGCGCTGGCCACGGCCACCTGCACGGTGCGGGCGCGGTCTGCGGCCGAGATGCCGGTGGTCACGCCTTCTGCGGCTTCGATGGAGACGGTGAACGCCGTGCTGTACACGGTGCCGTTGCGCGCAGCCATGGGCGGCAGCCTGAGGAACTCGCAGCGCTCGCGGCTCAAGGTCAGGCAGATCAGCCCCCGGCCGAAGCGGGCCATGAAATTGATGGCCTCGGGGGTCACATGGTCGGCCGCCAGAACCAGGTCGCCTTCGTTTTCGCGGTCTTCTTCATCCACCAGGATGACGATGCGCCCGGCGCGCATCTCGGCCACGATGTCCTCGACGGGCGAGATCGGCACGGGGGTGAGGGGGGTGTTCATGGAAGGCTTGGGCTTTCTGTGGGACTGCCGGCGGCGGAGCGTGCAGCGCAGGTTCCCGTGGCCGGGGGCTGTATGCGGCGTGCGCCCCCCAGAAACCGTCCAAAGAACATGCGATGCGGCGCTGCCGCACGTCAAAGGGGCTGGGGAGCCTCTGCATGAATCATCGCACCGCGTGCATCTGCGGTCTCGGGCGGTCTGCTGCGTTGCAAATGCTCGCAATAGCCCCGCTATTGCTGTGCTTTGCGCCTTGCAATCCATCCCGATCCGCAGCGCACCCGCCGCGTCATTCATGCAGAGGCTCCCTGGCCCCCAAAGCCCTGGATTTTAGTGCACCGGGGCCTGCTTGGCTTCTGAAAGGTGCCGCGCCTGACGCAGATCAGATGGCGCTGCCCTGCAGCACCACGTCCGATGCGGGGTAGGCCACGCACGGCAGCACGCAGCCTTCCTCTTTTTCCTCGGCCGTGAGGCCCGGCCATTCGATGGCGTAGCGCACGGTGCCCTCGACCAGATGGCCCAGGCAGGTGCGGCAGGTGCCGTTGCGGCACGAGCTCGGCCAGTCGATGCCGCCTTGCTCCATCGACAGCAGCAGGGGCTGCTCGGGCCAGGCGTCGCACTGCAGGCCATCGGGTTCGACCTTGGCGATGAAGAAGGGGGCGGTGGTGGGTGTGTTCATGGGGTGTGTTTCGTCAAGCTTGGCGGGCGGCGTGGGTCCACACCAGCAGCAGGTTGTTGGCGGGCAGGGCGTGCCGCGCGGCCAGTTGCAGGCCAGCCTGTGCGGCCGCGCCCATGACGTCTTCAATGCGGCGGATGCCCCAGGTTGCGTCCTGCGCGCGCAGGCTGGCGTCGAAAGCGATGTTGCCTGGGGCGGTGGGCACGCCGTCTTCCAGGTAAGGGCCGTAGGTCACCAGGCGGCCGCCAGGGGCCAGGTGGCGGGCTGCGCCCTGCATCAGCCCCGTGCAGCAGGCCCACGGGGCGATGTGCAGCATGTTGGCGCAGTAGATGAGATCGAACGGCGTGCCGAACGCGGGGCCTTCGGCAGGCCACGCGGTGTGCAGCACATCCAGCCGCAGCGGCGGGCACACGTTGTCCGCCCCTGCCTGCGCGGCCCAGCCGGTGATGGAGCCGAAATGCGTGGGCTGCAGGTCGGTGGGCTGCCAGGCCCAGCCGGGCAGGGCGGCGGCAAAGTGCGCTACGTGCTGCCCGGTGCCGCTGGCAATCTCCAGCGCCGTGCCCGTGGGGGGCAGCAGCGCCCGCAGGTGCTCAAGGATGGGGGCCCGGTTGCGTTCTGCGGCGGGGCTGTGCTGAAGGGAGGCGGTGGACATCAGTGTTATTGGCGCTCAACGCTTATCCATAAAGGCTTTAAAGCTATCAAATATGGAGCAATCGGCGCAGGGCCGCCCTGCAATGTACCGCAGCCGCTTTGCCCGTCCGGTTTGCCTGTTTTTTAAGCGATGCAGTGAAACGCCTTGCAAATCAATGACTTGAAACCGTCATACAAGGCTTGTCCAGGTTTATCCACAGGATTGTCCCGTGCGGGGCGGGATAACTGGCGCATCGGTGGCGTTTTGGCGGGGCCGTGCGGGGGTGCCAGCGGGCGCAATGCGATTGCTTATTATTTGGGCGATTCAACGATAGTCGTTTGAAATCAATAGCTTGCGCGTGTCGTACAGGGCTTTTCCCACGTTGTCCACAACATTGTCCAGTGCTGGGCGGGATAACCCGATCCGCCTTGGCGCATGCTGCCTAAAAATTATGCAGCGTAGGACGGTTCTTTCAAAATCAATCACTTGCGCTTGTCATACAAGGCTTGTTCACACTTATCCACACCATTGTCCAGCGCAGGCAGGGATAACCCGCGGCGCGCTGTTTTGGGGCTCTTAGAACGTGTTTACGATCTCTCAGGGGTCGCGCAGCGGCCTGGTCGGGATGGGATGCCAGGCGCGGTGCGCAGCCGATAGCCCGTGCTATCGGCAAGCCCCGCAACGCCGCAGACCGCCCGGCAAGGCACTTGCCCGAAGGGTTGGAGTGAAATCGGGCGATTGGACGCCTCGGCTG
>NZ_JBMIRS010000030.1:0-601 GCF_049198005.1 Paracidovorax sp. MALMAid1276
TGGTTGTAATCTTCATGGTGGACGCTCCTGCTCCGTTGAAGTGGAAGAACTGACGTCTCCACTGTGGCACTTTCGATGCCGTTTGGGGTGGGGCGTCCATCCCATTGGTTCAATGTCTTTTTTGGAGTCGCACACAGTCACCACCATGTCCATGTTTCTGCTCTGCTTTGCCGCCTGGTCTGCCATCGCCCTGGGCATGGACCGCCACCACGAAGATGCACTGGGCTGCGAGGGCAGTGCGCGGCAGCTGCGCGCCCTGCGTGCCGGCGGATGGGTGCTGATGCTGGCCTCGCTGTGGCTGGCGGCTGCCTCCGCGAATGCGGCGGGCGCCCCGCCCACCTCGGTGGCCGTCGTCGCCTGGACGGTGGGCTTCATGGTTTCGGCCGTGGCCGTCGCAGCCGCCGCCACCTGGCATCCACAGCGCATGCCCTGGCTGGCCGGCGCCGCCCTGGCGGCAGGCCTGGCCGCCGCCGCAGCGGGGCATTGAGTCCCTCCGCCTGGGCGGCAGTGCCGCGCCCCACACGCACCTTTCCGCGCCCCTCAGAGCCTGTTCAATGTCTTTTTGGAGTCGCACAAGTACCTTGCCGGGGTGGGATGCCAG
>NZ_JBMIRS010000045.1:0-29215 GCF_049198005.1 Paracidovorax sp. MALMAid1276
ACCGAGGATGTGGTGACGGTGACGAACTTCTTCTACGAGAACACGCCCGCCAACGCCTGGAACCCGGTGCAGGAAGTGCGCTTTGAAGATGGCACGGTGTGGGATCTAGCGACTATTCAGCAGCAGTTGCCTAGCTCTCAAAGGCAATCACCCGCATTAACACGCTCCGCCTTCTTTGCAGACTCGTTGCATGCCGCTGCGCAAGATGCGGTTTTCGTGGGTAACTACCGCCCACATTTGTGGTCGGAAGAGGTGATTGAGGGTGAGAACAAACCTTTAGAGCTGGAGGTTTATTTTGGACAGCTCAAACCACAAGACGCTTCGCTTGATAGCCAAGCGAATCAGCTGGTGAGTGCGATGGCATCGTTCGCTCCAGCGGCGGGAGGAGTGCAACACACCTTGCTTAACGAGCATCATCATGTAAAGCCTGAGCTGCTGGCCGTGGGGCTGCAGTAAAAAACCACCTCCTGTGCAGCCCGCGCTTCACAGGAGGTATCCCGCTCGCTCGCCAGCGGGTTGCTCCATTTCTAGGTTTGGAGGACCTTACTTGGTGCCAAAAATCCGGTCGCCCGCGTCCCCCAGGCCCGGCAGGATGTAGCCGTGGTCGTTCAGCTCGCGGTCGATGGCGGCGGTGAAGATGGGCACGTCGGGGTGGGCCTTCTGCAGCGTGGCCACGCCTTCGGGGGCGGCCAGCAGGCAGACGAATTTGATGGAGCGGGGGTTGAGCTTCTTGAGCCGGTCCACGCAGGCGGCGGCCGAGTTGCCGGTGGCCAGCATCGGGTCCACCACGATGATGTCGCGCTCGTCCATCTCGGACGGCATCTTGAAGTAGTACTCCACCGGCTGCAGCGTGGCCGGGTCGCGGTACAGGCCGATGTGGCCGACGCGGGCGCCGGGCACCACGTTGAGCATGCCGTCCAGAAAACCGTTGCCCGCGCGCAGGATGGAGACGAGCACCAGCTTCTTGCCGTCGATGACCTGGCCGGTCATGGTCTCCAGCGGGGTTTCGATCTGCACGTCCTGCAGCGGCATGTCGCGCGTGACTTCATAGGCCATCAGCGTGGAGAGTTCGCCCAGCAGGCGGCGAAAGCTGTTGGTGCTGGCGTCCTTCTTGCGCATCAGCGTGAGCTTGTGCTGGACGAGGGGGTGGGTGATGACGGTGACGTTGTTGCTGGGGCTGGCAGTGCTCATGGCGGGGCCTATGGTCGACGGGGATGAATAAAAAGCGGTGGCCGCATTTTGACGGCATTGGCGCCAGCGACCTTCCAAACCCGCGCGGCCCAGGCCAGTGGACGCCGTGGAACGGGCTTTGCCAGGCCGCTGGCGTCGCGTCCCTTGCAGGGAAGGCACCGAAGGCGGCGCGGGGGGGAGTCAATCCGCCAGAAACCGGGCGTAGCGCGACAGGTCGACATTGCCGCCGCTCACGATGATGCCCACACGCTCGCCGTGCAACAGCTTGCCGCCTTCGTCCTCGCCCGAGAACGCCTGGGCCCCCGCAAATGCCAGGGCGCCCGTGGGCTCCACCACCATCTTCATGCGCTGCGCGAAGAAGCGCAGGGCCTCGATGAGCTGCTCGTCGCTGACGGTGATGATGTCTTCGGCGTGGTCGCGGATGAGGGGGAAGGTGTAGTCGCCCAGGGCCTGGGTCTGTGCGCCGTCGGCAATGGTCTGCGGGTGGGCGATGCGCACGATGTGGCCGGCGCGCAGCGATTGCTGGGCGTCGTTGGCGGTTTCCGGCTCCACACCGATCACCTTGCACTGGGGGGCCAGGGTCTGCACCGCCAGCAGGCTGCCCGACAGCAGGCCGCCGCCACCCAGGCTGATGAACAGGTAGTCGAGGTCGGGCACCTCCTGCAGCAGCTCCAGCGCGGCCGTTCCCTGGCCCGCGATGACGTGGGGGTGGTCGAACGGGGGCACCAGGGTCATGCCGCGCTCGCGCGCGATCTGGCGGCTGATGGCTTCGCGGTCTTCGGTGTGGCGGTTGTAGGTGACGACCTGCGCGCCGTATTCGCGCGTGGCGGTCATCTTGGAGACGGCGGCGTCTTCGGGCATCACCACCAGGGCCGGCATGTCCAGCAGGCGCGCCGACAGCGCGATGGCCTGGGCGTGATTGCCGGCCGAGAAGGTGAGCACGCCGTGCTCACGCTGCTCGTCGGTGAACTGGGCCAGCGCGTTGTACGCACCGCGAAATTTGAAGGCGCCGGTGCGCTGCAGGTTCTCGCACTTGAAGAACAGCTTGGCGCCCAGGCGCTCGTCGATGGCCGTGCTGCGCACCACGGGGGTGGTGTGGGCCTTGCCTTCAAGCCGCTGCGCTGCGGCAAGCACGTCGGCATAGGTGGGCGGGGGGAGGCTGGGCAAGGTCGTCATGGCTTCATCCCTGTGTGCTGCGGGCCGCTGGCGGCTGGCGGCCCCGGGTGCCCATGATAGCCGCATGCAGGCAGAATTCAAGCCAAAATAGCGTCCAGCGCTTATCAGGTAAGCGTTGGCAGCTATGATTTTTGACAAACCATCGGCGGCATGTTTGTGCCACCGCTGTCGCCCGCCGGGGTCAGTCCAGCTCGCTGAAGCGCCGCAGGGCCGGCAGGTCGGGGAAGTCGCCGGCGCGCTTTTGCTTCATGGCGGTGACGGATTCCATCACGTGCCGGTTGCTCCAGATGGCGCCCTGCAGCCAGCCCATCTGGCGCAGGCTGTCTTCCACGCTGTGGTCGCGCGCGTAGTTCACGGCCTGCTTGGTGCCCCAGATGGCGACGGGCGGCTTGCTGGCGATCTCGCGTGCGCACTGCAGCGCGGCGGCCACCATGGCGTCTTGCGTGTCGAACACTTCATTGACCAGGCCATAGCCCAGGGCCTTGTGCGCGCCGAGGCGGCGGCCGGTGTAGGCCAGTTCCTTGACCACGCCCAGCGGAATCAGCTTGGGCAGGCGCTGCAGCGTGCCCACGTCGGCCACCATGCCGATGTTGATTTCCTGGATGCAGAAGAACGCATCCGCCGTGGCGTAGCGCACGCAGGCGGTGGTCACCAGGTCCACCGCGCCGCCAATGCAGCCCCCGTGGATGGCCATGATCACGGGAATGCGCAGGCTCTCGACGCGGGAGAAGGTGGCCTGCATGTCGGTCAGCAGGTCGAAGATGGCGGCCCGGCCTTCGGGGCTGCGGTCGTCCAGCGTGATGGCGCCGCCAAAGGTCTCCAGCGCCATGCCGGCGCTGAAATGCTTGCCCGTGCTGCTGACCACCAGCGCCCGCGCCGCGCCCGAGGTGTTGAGGTATGCCAGCACCGCATCCAGCTCGCGCCAGAAGGTGGGGTGCATGGTGTTCATGGCTTCGGGTTTGTTCAGAACCAGGTGGGCCACGTGGTCGGTGATGCCGAGGGTGAAGCCGGTGAGGGTGGGGGTGGGCGTGTTCATGCGCGCCACTGTAGCTTTGCTGCAGCGCGGTGTCTCGTCGCGTGGGAGACTTTGATCGTTTTTGGCCTCCGGCGCTTACTGGATAAGCACTGGCAGCTATCAAAAATGTAGTGTTAGCCGCTGGAGTCGGGGGTGTCAGTCCCCGCCGCCACCGCAGCCGCCGCCATCCCCACCGCCATCGCCACCCCCGTCCGCGCTCTCGGCGCCGCCGAAGCCGTCTGCGTCACCGCCGTGGCTGCCGTCCGAAAAGCTGGTGCCGCAATAGGTCGTGCCGCCGCTGCCTCCGGCGTCGCTCTTGCGGGCGATGTCCGTGCAGTCGGGCACATAGGTGAACCCGCCGGCAATGGCGAACTTGGCATCGAGCGCAAACAGCAGCGGCAGGCGGCTGGGGGCGCGGGGGTCGATGGACTCTTCCTTGCATGCCCAGTACCAGCAGCGGCGCAGGCCGTCGTTGTGGCGCGCCTTCTGGCCCAGGGCCTCGGCCGGCGTGTGGTGCAAGAAGAAGCCCAGCGCCTGGTCGCACCAGGCCTTGTAGGCCTGCGTGTGCAGGATGAATTCATGCCACAGCGCGTCCACGGCGCGCGAGGGCATGGCCACGAACTGCTTTTTGCTGCGCAGGCAGGCCATGAAGAACTGGCGCAGGCCGCGCTCCACCAGCTCAGCGTCGCGGGTGCTCAGGTGGGGATAGGCTTCGCGCAGCTTGCGCTGCAGGAATCGGGGCAGGGGGGATTCGCGGATGAAGCGCTGGCGCAGGGCATGGGTCCATTGCCGGACCAGTGCCACCACGACCACCGTGGCCAGCATGTAGAACACCCACGGGCCCCGAAAGCGCCATGCCCCGGCCAGCATGCCGCCGAGCACGACGGCCCACGCCAGGGCGGCCACCAGCAGGGCTTTGCTGCCCATGCGCAACACAGCTCGTTCGATTCGCGTCATCGCCTGTCCCTCGGCATTGCTTTTGTGGAGTCAGCGCAAGGCCACTTGAGCCGTTCAGGCCGAGCCAGCCCGGCGCTCTGGCGGCTCAGCGCCGCTTGCTGCTGCCGCCAAAAATGCCCCCCAGCACGCCGCGCAGGATCTCTTTGCCCACATTGGTGCCCACGGTGCGCACGGCCGACTTGGCCATGGTCTGCACCAGGCCATCGCGGCGGCCGCCGCGCGGGCCGGTGCTGCCAAACAGCAGGTCGTTCAGAAAGCTGCCGCCTTGCGCGTCGTTGCTGCCGGTGCCGGCACTGCGGCTGCCTGCCGTGGCCGGTGTGGGCGCAGGGGGGGCGGTGGGTGCGGCTTCGGCCCGGCCCTTGAGTTTTTCGTAGGCCGATTCGCGGTCCACCACCTTTTCGTAAACGCCCGCCACCAGCGAGCCGGCCATCAGCGCCTGGCGCTGCTGCGGCGTGATGGGGCCCAGCTGGCTGCCCGGCGGCAGCACGAACACGCGCTCGGTCACACTGGGTCGGCCCTTGGCGTCGAGAAAGCTCACCAGCGCCTCGCCCACGGCCAGCTCGGTGATGGCGGTTTCGATGTCGAGACCGGGCTTTTGCCGCATGGTGGTGGCCGTGGCCTTCACGGCCTTCTGGTCGCGCGGGGTGAAGGCGCGCAGCGCGTGCTGCACGCGGTTACCCAGCTGCGCCAGCACGCTGTCGGGGATGTCGAGCGGGTTCTGGGTGACGAAGTACACGCCCACGCCCTTGGAGCGCACCAGGCGCACCACCAGTTCGATGCGTTCCACCAGCACCTTGGGGGCCTCGTTGAACAGCAGATGCGCCTCGTCGAAGAAGAACACCAGCTTGGGTTGCTCGGGGTCGCCGATCTCGGGGAGTTGCTCGAACAGCTCGGACAGCATCCACAAGAGGAAGGTCGCGTACAAGCGCGGCGAATTCATGAGCTTGTCGGCGGCCAGGATGTTCACGACCCCCTTGCCGTCCACCGTCTGCATGAAATCCTGGATGTCGAGCATGGGCTCGCCAAAAAACTGCGTGCCGCCCTGCTGCTCGATCTGCAGCAGCCCGCGCTGGATGGCGCCCACGCTGGCCGCGCTGACGTTGCCGTATTCGGTGGTGAACTGCTTGGCGTTGTCGCCCACGTAGGTGAGCATGGCGCGCAGGTCTTTCAGGTCCAGCAGCAGCATGCCGCTGTCGTCGGCGATCTTGAACACCAGGTTCAGCACGCCCAGCTGCGTTTCGTTGAGGTTGAGCATGCGGCCCAGCAGCAGCGGGCCCATGTCGGACACGGTGGCGCGCACCGGGTGGCCCTGCTCGCCGAACACGTCCCACAGCGTGGTGGGGCAGGCCAGGGGCGTGGGCAGGTCGAGGCCGCGCTCCTTGAGCACGCCGGCCAGCTTGTCGCCGATCTTGCCCGGCTGGCTCGCGCCCGTGAGGTCGCCCTTCACGTCGGCCATGAACACCGGCACCCCGATGCGCGAGAAGTTTTCGGCCAGGGTCTGCAGCGTCACGGTCTTGCCCGTGCCCGTGGCGCCGGTGATCAGACCGTGCCGGTTGGCCAGGCCCGGAAGCAGGTGGCATTCGATGGAGTCGTGCTTGGCAATCAGCAGGGGGTCGGCCATTTCGGGTTTCCTCGGAGGTGCGTTGGCAGCAAAAGTAAAATTCGCAGGCTAGATTAAATCAATACCAAAGGAAATCCTGTGGCAGGACACAGCAAATGGGCGAACATCCAGCACCGCAAGGGGCGGCAGGATGAAAAGCGCGGCAAGATCTGGACCCGCATCATTCGCGAAATCACGGTGGCGGCCCGCGCCGGTGGCGGCGACCTGTCTGCCAACCCCCGCCTGCGCCTGGCGGTGGACAAGGCCAAGGCGGCCAACATGCCCGCCGACCGCATCAAATACAACATCGACAAGGCCACGGGCAACGCCGAAGGCCTGACCTACGAAGAAATTCGCTACGAAGGCTATGGCATTGGCGGCGCGGCCATCATGATCGACACGATGACCGACAACCGCGTGCGCACCGTGGCCGAGGTGCGCCACGCGTTCAGCAAGCACGGCGGCAACATGGGCACCGAAGGCTCGGTGGTGTTCCAGTTCAAGCATTGCGGCCAGCTGATCTTTGCCCCCGGCACCAGCGAAGACAAGGTGATGGAAGTGGCGCTGGAGGCGGGTGCCGAAGACGTCGTCACCGATGACGACGGCGCCGTGGAAGTGCTGACCAGCCCCGCAGACTTCGAGGCCGTGAAGAATGCGCTGGAGGCCGCAGGCCTGACCCCCGAGGTGGCCAGCGTGACCATGCGGCCTGAAAACACCATCGAGCTGACCGGCGAAGACGCCGCAAAGATGCAAAAGCTGCTGGATGTGCTGGAAGACCTGGACGACACGCAAGAGGTCTATCACAACGCTGCATTGTGAAGCTCCCCCTGAGGCGCTTCGCGCCTTCCCCCTCTCTCGCTACGCGGGAGGGGGACGCCACCAGCGCACGGAGCGTTAGCGACACGTAAGTGTCTTGGCGGCCCTTGCGCGGTGGCACTGGTCTGGATCGCGCCAGTTTTTTGCGGTTGTGGGTGTCGCATCCACCGCAATTGGTTGCTGAGATAGTTTTTTTATGAGCCCCTGGGCTTCGGCGTTGTGCCGGGCCGGGTTCACCAAAGGTTCCTATGAAAGTACTTGTGATTGGTGGCGGCGGCCGTGAACACGCGATGGCGTGGAAACTGAGCCAGTCCCCCAAGGTGACCAAGGTGTATGTGGCGCCGGGCAACGGCGGCACGGCGCTCAATGCCAAGCTCGAAAACGTGGCCATCACCGACGTGCAGGCCCTGCGTGTGTGGGCGCAGGCCGAAAAAATTGCTTTGGCGGTGGTGGGCCCCGAGGCCCCGTTGGCGGCCGGCGTGGTGGATGAGTTCCGCGCCCATGGCCTTCGCATCTTCGGCCCCACCAAGGCTGCCGCCCAGCTCGAAAGCTCCAAGGCCTTCAGCAAGGCCTTCATGCGCCGCCACGGCATTCCCACGGCCGACTACGACACCTTCACCGACCCGGCGGCCGCCCATGCGTTTGTGGACCGCCTGGGCGCGCCCATCGTCATCAAGGCCGACGGACTGGCGGCGGGCAAGGGCGTGGTCGTGGCCATGACGCTGCAAGAGGCCCACGATGCCGTGGACTTCATGCTGGTGGACAACAAATACGGCGTGACGCACAACGAAGGCGGCGCGCGCGTGGTGATCGAAGAATTCCTCGAAGGCGAAGAAGCCTCGTTCATCGTGCTGTGCGACGGCAAGAACGTGCTGGCCTTGGCCACCAGCCAGGACCACAAGCGCCTGAAAGATGGCGACGAAGGCCCGAACACCGGCGGCATGGGCGCGTATTCGCCCGCGCCCGTGGTCACGGCCGATGTGCACGCCCGCGCCATGCGCGAAATCATTCTGCCCACGATCCGTGGCATGGAAAAGGACGGCATTCCGTACACCGGTTTTCTGTATGCCGGGCTCATGATCGACGCCAAGGGCCACCCCAAGACGCTCGAATTCAACTGCCGCATGGGCGACCCCGAAACCCAGCCCATCCTCATGCGCCTGAAGAGCGACATGGTGGACGTGATGGCGGCTGCGGTGGACGGCAAGCTCGACCAGATGGAGCTGCAGTGGGACCGCCGTACCGCCATGGGCGTGGTGATGGCCGCCCACGGCTACCCCGAGAACCCGCGCAAGGGCGATGCGATCACCGGCCTGCCGCAGGACGCGGACGACGCCGTGGTGTTCCATGCGGGCACGCAGCTGCAGGACGGCGTGGTCAGCGTGACCGGAGGCCGCGTGCTGTGCGTGACCGTGTTGGCCGACAGCGTGAAGCAGGCGCAGCAGCGCGCCTACGACGTGGCCCGGGGCATCCACTTTGACGGCATGCAGTACCGCCGCGACATCGGCTTCAGGGCCTTGAAGAGCTGATGGCGCGCACAGAGAGCCTGAACACCGCCGACACCGTGGCGCAGGTGCGCGATTACCTGCAGGGCCTGCAGGCGCGCATCACCGGCGCGATCGAGGCCGTGGAGGGCGAGGGCGGTGCGCGCTTTGTGGCCGACGCCTGGAGCAAGGCGCCGGGCGAGACGCTGCAGGGCGACGGAATCACCAAGATCCTCGAAAACGGCCGCGTGTTCGAGCGTGCCGGTTGCGGCTTCAGCCACGTGCGCGGCCCGCAACTGCCGCCATCGGCCACGCAGCACCGGCCCGAGCTGGCGGGCGCGCCCTTCGAGGCCATGGGGGTGTCGCTGGTCTTCCACCCGCGCAATCCTTATGTGCCCACGGTGCACATGAACGTGCGCATGATCGCCGCCGGGCACCCGGGCCAGGCGCCCACCTGCTGGTTCGGCGGGGGCATGGACCTTACGCCTTACTACGGCTTCGAAGAGGACGCGGTGCACTTTCACCGCACCTGCCGCGATGCGCTGACGCCCTTTGGCGACGACAAGTACCCGCGCTTCAAGCAGTGGTGCGACGAGTATTTCTTCCTCAAGCACCGCAATGAACAGCGCGGCGTGGGCGGCGTGTTCTTTGATGACTTCTCGGAGCTGGGCTTTGCGCAGAGCCTGGCCATGACGCAGTCGGTGGGAGACGCCTTTCTTGCGGCCTACCTGCCCATTGTGGAAAGGCGACAAGACACGCCCCATGGCGAGCGCGAGCGCGGCTTCCAGCTCTACCGGCGCGGCCGCTATGTCGAGTTCAACCTGGTCTGGGACCGGGGCACGCACTTTGGCCTGCAGTCGGGCGGGCGCACCGAGTCCATCCTGCTGTCCATGCCGCCGCTCGTGGCCTGGTCGTACCAGCGCGCGGATGCTGCCGATTCGGCCGAGGCCGAGCTGCTGCAGCGCTTTCTGGTGCGCCGCGACTGGCTTGCCGGCGCTGCACAGGCGGTGTCCTGATGCTGCAAAAAGTGCAAAAGCTATAATTTCAATAGCTGCCCGCGCTTTTCACATGGGCGCCAGAGGCCAAAAACACCTTGAAAATCCCCGGCCTCCATTCACCCCACTGGCACAACACCGGCGCAACACCCGAGGCACAGCCCTATTGGTCGCATTCCGTGTTGCGCGCTATATTGAATCCACCCCTTCTCTGATCCTCCCCTGATGACCACCTCCACCAAATCGGAAACCGCCGCCAAGAAAGACGTCACCAAACTGCAGCGTGCCATCGTCGATGGCCTGGAAGACGTGAAGGCGCAAGACATCCAGGTCTTCAACACCGAGCAACTCTCGCCGCTGTTCGAACGGGTGATCGTGGCGTCGGGCACGTCCAACCGCCAGACCAAGGCCCTGGCCGCCAGCGTGCGCGATGCGGTCAAGGAGGCCGGGTTCAGCAAGCCCCGCATCGAGGGCGAAGACAACGGCGAATGGATCATCGTGGACTGCGGTCCGGCCGTGGCGCACATCATGCAGCCCGCCATCCGCCAGTACTACCGCCTGGAAGAGCTGTGGGGCGAGAGCCCAGTGCGCCTGAAGCTGGGTGCCGCCAAGCCCGCTGCCGCAACTTCCAAGAAGGCGCCGGCCAAGAAGAAGGCCGCCGCGGCACCCGAGGTGGCTGCACGCAAGCCCGGCAAGCCCAAGGCGGCTGTCGCGCCGGTGGCTGCCGAGGCCAAGCCCAAGGCTGCTGCCAAGAAAGCCCCGGCCCGCAAGACCCCGGCCTCGGCCGGTGCCACCGCCGCAGGCAAGAAGCCTGCAGCCGCCAAGAAGGCCCCCGTGAAGACCGTGGTGGTGAAACCCGCCGCCAAGAAGCCTGCGGCCAAGAAGGCCGCACCCAAGGCGGCGGCTGCTCCCGCGCGCGCAACGGTCAAGACCACGGCCAAATCCACAGCCAAGCCTGCTGCCAAGAAGGCCCCCGCCCGCGGCCGCGCCGCTGGCAACAAGGCCTGAGGCCTTGCGCAGTGCGTGCCCGTTCCGCCCTGGCCGGGCACGCCGCAGATTCACTTTCTCTGAACCCCACATCGCGTTTTTGTCATGAAGCTGCTTATCGTGGCGGTCGGGCAGCGGGTGCCTGACTGGGCACAAACGGCTTACGACGACTACGCCAAACGTTTCCCGCCCGAGCTCAAGGTCGAACTGAAGGCCGTCAAGACCGAGCCGCGTGGCTCCAAGACCCTGGAGACGCTCTACGCCGCCGAGCGCGAGCGCATCGAGGCGGCCATCCCGCGCGGGACCCGCGTGGTGGCGCTGGACGAGCGCGGCACCAACCTCACCACCAAGGCGCTGGCAGAACGCCTCAAGGGTTGGCAGCTGGAGGGCGACGACGTGGCGCTGGTCATCGGCGGGCCCGATGGGCTGGACCCGGCCTTTCGCCAAGCCGCGCACGAACGCATCCGCCTGTCGGACCTGACGCTGCCGCACGCCATGGTGCGCGTGCTGCTGATCGAGCAGCTGTACCGCGCGTGGTCCGTGAATGCCGGGCATCCGTACCACCGCGAATGACCTGATAGAGGTTCAGGGTTGTGCTTACTACTATTTTGATAGCTGTCAGCGCTTGATGGATAAGCGCTGGGGCCATTTTTTATTCATATTTTTTGCGCATGCCCGACTTCCTCTACCTCGCGTCCCAAAGCCCGCGCCGCCGCCAGTTGCTGGAGCAGCTGGGCGTGCGCCACGAACTGCTGCTGCCCAATGTGCAGGGCGACGAGGTGGAGGACACCGAGGCCATCGAGGTGGTGCTGCCCGGCGAGGCGCCCACCGCCTATGTGGAGCGTGTGACCGCCCTCAAGCTGGATGCTGCCGCAGCCCGCCTGGCCCGCCGAGGGCTGCCGCAGGCGCCCATTCTGTGCTCCGACACCACCGTGGCCCTGGGCCGCACCATCTATGGCAAGCCGGATGACGCGGCGCACGCTGCGCGCATGCTGGCCGAGCTGGCGGGGCACGAGCACCGCGTGCTCACCGCCGTGGCGCTGCAGGTGGGCGGCAAGCGGCTGGCGGCGCTGTCGGTGTCGCGCGTGCGCTTTGCGGCCATGACGCCCGCGCAGATCGACGCCTATGTGGCCACGGGCGAGCCGCTGGGCAAGGCCGGGGCCTATGGCATACAAGGCCGCGCTGCGGCGTATGTGGAGCACCTGGCGGGCAGCTATTCGGGCATCATGGGGCTGCCGATGTACGAGACGGCGCAGCTTCTGCGCGCATCGGGCTTCGCGGTCTAGCCGCTTCGCGCCGAACGGCAGGGCGGCCCGCCGGGCGACCCCACCACAAGACAAAAAACATTTGCCATGCAACAAGACATCCTGATCAACTGGTCGCCCCAGGAAACGCGCGTGGCCATCGTCGAGCACGGCGCCGTGCAGGAGCTGCACGTCGAGCGCACGCTGGAGCGCGGCCTGGTGGGCAACGTCTACCTGGGCAAGGTCTCGCGCGTGCTGCCGGGCATGCAGTCGGCCTTCATCGACATCGGCCTGGAGCGCGCCGCCTTTTTGCACGTGGCCGACGTGTGGCAGCGCCAGCCCGACGGCGAGCCCCCCGCCTTCGCCCGCAAGAACGAGCCGCAGGTGCCGATTGAGAAGCAGGTGTTCGAAGGCCAGGCGCTGATGGTGCAGGTCATCAAGGACCCCATCGGCACCAAGGGCGCGCGCCTGTCCACGCAGATCAGCATCGCGGGCCGCCTCTTGGTGTTTTTGCCGCAGGACGACCATGTGGGCGTGTCGCAGAAGATTCCGGGCGCCGAGCGCGATGCGCTGCGTGCCCGCCTGCAGGCGCTGGTGGGCGACAAATCCACGGGCGGTGGCGGCGGCTTCATCCTGCGCACCAACGGCGAGGACTCCACTGACGCCGAACTGGCCGAGGACATTGCCTACCTGCGCAAGACCTGGGCGCGCATCAAGGAGGCGTCGCTCAGGCAGCCGGCCATGTCGCTGTTGCACCAGGATCTTGACCTGCTGCAGCGCGTGCTGCGCGACCTGGTGGGCGACCACACGCAGACCATCCGGCTCGATTCGATGGAACAGTTCCAGCGCCTGCGCGCGTTCGGGCAGGAGTTCATGCCGGCAGCGGCCGGCAAGCTGCAGCACTACAAGGGCGAGCGGCCCATCTTTGACCTGTATTCCATCGACGAAGAAGTGGCCAAGGCGCTGGGCCGCCGGGTGGACCTCAAGTCGGGCGGCTACCTCATCGTGGACCAGACCGAGGCGCTCACCACCATCGACGTGAACACCGGCGGCTATGTGGGCGCGCGCAATTTTGACGACACCATCTTCAAGACCAACCTGGAAGCCGCGCAGGCCATCGCGCGCCAGCTGCGGCTGCGCAATCTGGGCGGCATCATCATCGTGGACTTCATCGACATGGCCCGCGACGACCACCAGCAGGCCGTGCTGTCGGAGTTCAAGAAGCAGCTGGCGCGCGACCGGGTCAAGACCATGTCGTCGGGCAGCTTCTCGCAACTGGGCCTGGTGGAGATGACGCGCAAGCGCACCCGCGAATCTCTGGCCCACATGCTGTGCGAGCCCTGCGAGGTGTGCCAGGGCAAGGGCAGCGTGAAGACCGCGCGCAGCGTGTGCTACGACATCCTGCGCGAGATCCTGCGCGAGGCGCGCCAGTTCAACCCGCGCGAGTTCCGCGTGGTGGCCTCGGCCCGCGTGGTGGAGCTTTTTCTGGACGAAGAGAGCCAGCACCTGGCGGGCCTGTCGGACTTCATCAGGAAGCCCATCTCGCTGCAGGCCGAAAGCGCGATGGGGCAGGAGCAGTACGACATCGTGCTGCTGTAGCCCGCGCTCGCGCGTGGGCCCATCGAGTCACAGCCTGCGCAGCCGCTCCAGCGCGGCGAGCAGCGTTTCGTCCTTCTTGGCAAAACAGAACCGCACCACGCGCTGGTCGAACCCGTCGCCATAGAACGCCGACAGAGGGATCGCCGCCACGCCCACTTCGCGGGTCAGCCATTGGCAGAAGTCGGATTCGCTGAGGTCGCTCACGGCCGAGATGTCCACGCACTGGAAGTAGCTACCGGTGCTGGGCAGAAGCCTGACGCGCGAATCCTTGAGCCCGTCGCGGAACAGGTCGCGCTTGGCCTGGTAGAAGGCGGAGAGCTGAAGGTAGGGCGCAGGGTCTTGCAGGTAGGCCGCGAGGCCGTGCTGCACGGGGGTGTTCACGGTGAACACGTTGAACTGGTGCACCTTGCGGAACTCGGCCGTCAGCGCGGCGGGCGCCGCCACGGTGCCGACCTTCCAGCCGGTGACGTGGAAGGTCTTGCCGAAGCTGGAGACGATGAACGCCCGCTCGGCCAGGCCGGAAAAGCGTGCGGCACTCTGGTGCTCGGCACCGTCGAACACCATGTGCTCGTACACCTCGTCGCTGATGAGCAGGATGTTGGTGGGCGCGAGCAGGGCTTCGAGCTGGCGCATTTCTTCAGCCGTCCAGATGGTGGCGCTGGGGTTGTGCGGGCTGTTGATGATGAGGGCACGGGTGCGCGGGGTGATGGCGGCACTGATCTTGCCGAAATCAGGCCGGAAGGTGCCGGGCGTGAGCGGCACGCGCACGGCCTTGCCGCCCGCCAGGTCGATGTTGGGCACATAGCTGTCGTAGCAGGGGTCGAGCACGATGACCTCGTCGCCCGGGTGCACGATGGCCAGGATGGCGGTGATGATGGCCTGCGTGGCACCCGCCGTGATGGTGATTTCGGTGCCAGGGTGGTAGGCGCGGCCGTGCAGCGCCTCGATCTTGCGGGCCACGGCTTCGCGCAGCTGCGGCACGCCGGGCATGGGCGGGTACTGGTTGTGGCCGGCCTGCATGGCCTGTGTGACGGCGTTGACCAGCTCGGGCGCGCATTCGAAGTCCGGGAAGCCCTGGCCGAGGTTGACGGCCTGGTGCTCGGTGGCCAGGGCCGACATGACGGTGAAGATGGTGGTGCCCACGCTGGGCAGCTTGCTGGGGAAGGAGGGGGTGGTCATGGCAATTGCAGGGGGAAAGCGTCGTTCAGCTGTGCAGTGCTGCGCAGTGCAGTGCGTTCACAGTTCATAGTCGTTGACATGGCCGGTCATCGCGCGGGCGATGAGTTCGCGGCTCAGGCGGTCGCTGAGCAGCTCGGCAAACCGGTAGACGAAGTTGCGCAGGTAGGCCCCGCGCTTGAAGGCCACGCGGGCCACGCTCTGGCCGAACAGGTGGCCCAGCGGGCGCACGGCGAGGTCGCCCACCGGGTCTTCGCGCATGGCCATCTCGGCCACGATGCCGATGCCCAGGCCCAGGCGCACATAGGTCTTGATCACGTCGGAGTCGATGGCCTCCAGCACGATGCGGGGCTGCAGCTTGCGGGCCGCAAAGGCCTGGTCGATCTTGCCCCGTCCGGTGAAGGAGGGGTGGTAGGTGATGAGCGACTCGTGCGCGAGGTCGTCGAGGCCGATGCGCTCCTTCTGCGCCAGCGGGTGGTCGTTGGGCACCACCAGCACGTGCTGCCATTCGTAGCAGGGCAGGGTCACCAGGTCGGGGTAGTCGGCCAGCGACTCGGTGGCCATGCCGATCTCGGCCACTTCGTCGATCACCATGCGCGCGACTTCGTGCGGAGTGGCCTGGTGCAGGCTGATGTTGACCTTGGGATACACCTCGCGCAGTCGCGCCACAGGAACAGGCAGCACGTAGCGCGCCTGGGTGTGGGTGGTGGCGATGCTCAGGGTGCCGCTGTCCTGCGCGCTGAACTGTTCGCCGATGCGCTTCAGGTTGCCCACCTCGCGCATGATGACTTCGATGCTCTTGAGCACATGCTGGCCGGGCTCGGTGATGCGCTTGAGGCGTTTGCCGTGGCGGGCGAAGATGTCCACCCCCAGCTCTTCTTCCAGTTCGATGATGGCCTTGGAAACGCCGGGCTGCGAGGTGTGCAGGGCCTTGGCGGCTTCGGTCAGGTTGAGGTTGCGGCGCGCAGCCTCTTGCACGAAACGGAACTGGTGCAGGTTCATATCGGATATCGCCTAAAGATTTGCATCATTATGATGCATCAATCTAAGCAATATCTTGGCACGGCGCAGTTTTTCAGCGGGGAACAGCTTCGCAGGCGATGTCGGCCATCAGGGCGGTCATGCGCGGGTCTTCGCCGATGGCGGCCTGCACATGGAACTCCACACCGGGGTGTGCTGCGCGCAACTCCTGCACCAGCACCGGCAGGTCCTCCCGCGCGTGCTTGCCCGTGCCCAGGAACATGGGAACGATGGTGATGTGGCGGGCGCCATGGTGAATCTGCTGCCCCACCGCCTCCGACAGAGTCGGTGTGCACAGTTCCAGGTATGCGCAGGCCACGGGGCGCGCGGGGTGCTGCGCTTCAATGCGCCGGGCGACGGCTTCGAGTGGGGCGCGCCACAGCGGATCGCGGGAGCCATGGGAAAACAGGACGATGGCGTTGTGCATGGGTCTACAGGTACACGGTGCGCACGATCAGCGCCGGAGCACCAGCCAGCCGAACGCGGCCAGCGATAGCACGGAATAGATGAGGCCCGGCGCCGCTGCGGTGAGCATGGGCGACCAATTCTGCAGGTTGCCAGCGTAGCCAAACACGTTGTTGAGCAGGAAGAAGCTGATGCCCGCCATCACGCCGCCGAACACGTAGCCCGCGATGCCGCCCGAGCGGAAATGCAGGTAGGCAAAAGGCAGGGCCAGCACCACCATCACCAGGCATGACAGGGGGTAGAACACCTTGCGCCAGAACTCGATTTCGTAGCGCTGTGCCGACTGGCCATTGGCGTCCAGGTGGCGGATGTACTGGAAAAGGTCGATGGTGGCCATGCGGTCGGGCTTGAGCAGCGAGGCCGCCACCATGTCGGCGCTGATGCGGGTGGGCCAGTCGAGGGCCGGCGCATCGAGGTGCTCCACCCGCGCCTCTTCAGCGCCGCGAAGCTCATACCGGCTGCGCTGCACACCCTGCAGCGCCCACGCCCCTTCGGCGCCAAACTCGCCAGACGCTGCCCGCGTCTGGGATGCGAGGCGGCCCTGGGCGTCGAATTCGAAGATCCGCACATCCAACATGCCGCCGTCCGGCGTGAGCGCCCGCACGTTGACGGCATAGGACCTGTCGTCCTGGCGCTCCTTGAGCCAGGCACCGGTGGCGCCGGTGGTCAGCTTGCCAAGGTATCGCACCTTGACGAGCTGGGCGGCACGGTCGGTGAGCGGGGCCACGTAGTCGCCCACGGCAAAGGTGAGCAGCACGAAGACCCCGCCCAGCGTGAGCAGCGTGCGCAGGGCGCGCCATGGGCCCATTCCGCTGGTCCGCATGATCGTGAATTCGGAGCTCTGGGCCAGCCGGGCCATCACGAAGATCGTTCCGATGAGCACCGTGATGGGCAGCAGCTCGTACAGATGGCTCGGGATGCTCAGCACCACGTACAGAAACGCGTGCGACAGCTGGTAGCCCTCGGCCCCGGTGCGGCCCACCCAGCGGAGTTCGTCCACCAGGTCAAAGAAGAAGAACAGCGCGAGGAAGCCCGCAGTGACGAAGGTGACGGCGAACAGGGCTTCGCGGTGGACAAGGCGGCGCAGGGTTTTCATGCTGCGCCCTCCGCACGGCGCGCAATCCTTCGGCGCCAGAGGCTTGAAACCGTCCACTGGTTGTGCCGCGCCGCGAGAACAAGCAGCGAGACCGTCAGCATGCCGCCGTGCAGCAGCACCATGAAGGCCGCCAGGTCCAGGCGGCCCGCGCCCACCCAGCTCTGGCCCAGGGTCATGAGGTTGTAGTAGACGATGAAGCCGAAGAGTGCGAACACCAGCCCGGTGCTGCGGGCGGCGCGCGGGTTGACGCTGGCCACGGCGAGGCCCAGCACCACGAAGTTGAAGGCGGCCAGCGCCAGGCCCAGGCGCCAGCCCAGTTCTGCGCGGTATGCGGGCAGCGGCTGCATCAGCAACTCGTGCGTTGCGCGGGTCTTGACCGCCATTTCCTCGGCGGACCCTGCCGGGGCCGAACCGATGCGGGTGCCGTACTCCGCAAACTCGCTGATCTTGACGCCCGGCTTGTCGCGCGAGGTCTCCAGCCGCTGGCCGTTGCTGAGCAGGGCCATGCGTTCGCCGTTCTGGGTTTCAAGCCGCGCGCTGCGCGCCGACGTGACGGACTCGCGGACTCCATCGGTGGCGGCGATGAAGATGTTGTTGCCCGCCTGCGTGTCCGGCGTGTCCTTGTCGATGAAGAAGACGCGGCTGCCGTTGGACGACTCCTGGAATTCGCCCGGTGCGATCCGGTCGATGTCGCTGCGCTGCTCGTACTGGGTTCTGAGCTGCTGGATCTGCGAATTGGCCCACGGCCACACCAGCAGGGACAGCACCGCAATCACCAGCATCACGGGCCAGGCAAACCGCACCAGCGGCTTGATCAGGCTGATGAGTCCGCGCCCGCTGGCAAACCAGATCACCATTTCGCTGTCGCGGTACATGCGCGAGAGCGTGCCCACCACGGCAATGAACAGGCTGAGGCTGAGGATGGTGGGCAGCTGCCCGAGCACCGTGAAGCCCATGACCAGCATCACATCGGACGGGCTGACGCTGCCCTTTGAAGCCTGCCCCAGCGTTCGGATGAGCATCATGGTCATGACCACCGTGACCAGCACCACCAGCGTCGCGCCGAAGCTGCGGGCCAGCTCCTTGCGAATGGATGAATCGAATAACATTGACTGAGTGCGGGCTGCGCGCCCGCCGACTGAATGTGCGGGCTCGGCAAGAGCGTGCAACTAGCCCGGAAGGAAAACACCGATTATGAACTTTGATCTCAAGACCCTGGACCTGACTGCGGCGGCTTCCGAGAAATGCGATTTGCTGATCGTGCTGATCGCGGAAGGCTTCAAGCCCGGACGCGACGCACTTTCGGCCCTTGTGGCACTCGCACTCAAGAACGGTGACCTGTCCGCCAAGGCCGGCAAACATCTGCAGCTGTACCAGGTGCCTGCTGTAGCGGCCCGCCGGGTGCTGCTGCTGGGGCAGGGCGACGGTACGGCGCGCGCCACACGCCAGGCGCTGCAGGCCGCAGGGTCGGCGCTCAAGGCGCCGCAGACCCGCCGGGTCGTGGTCTGCTTTGGGGCTGCAGAGCAGGAAGGCGCCGTGAGCGCCGCGGTGCAGGCGGTGGCCGACGCAAGCTATGTCTACACCACCACCAAATCCAAGGCAGAGGCCCGCAGCCTCACGCGTTGCGTGGTGGGCGTGCGCGAGGCCGCAGGTGCGCGGGAGGAGTTCGGCAGCGGCGTGGCCCTCGTGGCTGGTGTGGAGTTCGCCCGCGAATGGGGCAATCGCCCCGCCAACCATGCCACCCCATCGCTGCTGGCGGATGCTGCGCGTTCGCTCGCCAAGCTGCCCCGCATCCAGTGCAAGGTGATGGGGCCTGCCGAGGTGGGTCGTTTGAAGATGGGCGCGTTCATGGCGGTCGCGCGTGGATCGGAAGAGCCGCTGCGCTTCATTGAGTTGCGCTACAACGGCGCGGCCAAGGGCATGGCGCCGGTGGTGCTCGTGGGCAAGGGCATCACCTTCGACACCGGCGGAATTTCCATCAAGCCGGCGCCGGAGATGGACGAGATGAAGTTCGACATGTGCGGTGCGGCCAGCGTGCTGGGCGTTTTTCGCGCCCTGGGGGAACTGCAGCCCGCCATCAACGTCGTGGGCTTGATTCCGGCCTGCGAGAACATGCCCGATGGCCGGGCCGTGAAACCGGGCGACGTGGTGACGAGCATGAGCGGCCAGACCATCGAGATTCTCAACACCGACGCGGAAGGGCGCCTTGTGCTCTGCGATGCGCTGACCTACGCAGCGCGCTTCAAGCCATCGGCCGTGGTGGACATCGCAACCCTCACCGGCGCTTGCGTGATTGCGCTTGGCGGCGTGCGCAGCGGCTTGTTCGCCAACGACGACGCGCTGGCCGCGGCCTTGCAGGCGGCGGGTGACACGGCCCAGGATCTGTGCTGGCGCATGCCGCTGGACGACGACTATGCCGATGGCCTCAAGAGCAATTTTGCCGACATGGGCAACGTGGCCGGCCGCGCCGGCGGCTCCATCACAGCGGCCAAGTTTCTGCAGAAGTTTGTGGGCGACATGCCCTGGGCGCATCTGGACATTGCCGGAACCGCCTGGAAAGGTGGCGCCGCCAAGGGCTCCACCGGTCGGCCTGTGGGCTTGCTGGTCCAGTATCTGGCCGAGCAGGCCAGAAGCCCGCAGGCACGCTCCAAGGTGGCGCAGCCGCCGTCCGCTGGCAGCAAGAAGAAGCCGGCGGGCCAACGGGCCGCGCGGGCGCGGTCCGGTGCGTGAGATGCGCCAGGCGTGCAGCGCATGACCGAGGTTTCTTTTCATTTCAACGCACCGGACAAGCTGGCCTATGCCTGCCGGTTTGCGCGCAAGGTGCACAAGAGCGGCGCCCGTCTGGTCATTGCAGGCCCGTCCACCATCGTGGCGGATCTGGACCGCATGCTGTGGCAGATGGCACCCCAGGATTTCGTGGCGCACTGCATGGCCGACGCGGACGAGGAACTCGTGCAGGCGTCGCCCGTGGTGCTGACGACTGCGGTGCAGCGCACCCCGCACCAAGAGGTGTTGTTGAACCTCCACGCCGAGGTGCCTGAAGGCTTCAGTCAGTTCGCGCGCTTGGTGGAGGTGGTGAGTGCGGATGACGAATCCGACCGCAGTGCCGCTCGGCTGCGCTGGAAGCACTACGCATCGCGCGGCTACGCGATCACGCGGCATGATCTGGTGCAGAAACCCCACTGAAGCGAAGCCCCATGGCGACCCCTCCACGTACCCCGCCGCGTTTTGTACCCACTCTCACCGAAGTGGTGCAGACGGCCGACGCGCAGGCGCCGCCAACGGGCGCACCGACGTCGTCTTCGGCGCGCACCACGGTGATGTCGCCGTCGACGGCAGCCCGGGTGGCTGGAGCGCCTTTGCCTGTCGCAGGCTCGCCCGCCACCCGCGTGACCCCGGCTGCACCAGCGGCACCGGTGCCCGGCGTGCCATTTCCTCCCTCTGCACGTGCCGCATCGGCTGGCGCCATGCCGTCAGCAGCGCGCATCTCTGCGGGGTCCGGAACGGCGGTTGGCTCGACCGCGGCTGCGCCCGCCTTGCCTGCGGCAAGGTCGCAGAACACCGGGCCTGCACGAGAGGCGCAAGCGGCCGTACCGGCTGCAACACCTTCGCGTGCTGGTTGGGCGGCTGCCGGTGCGGCGGGCGCTTCCGCTGCGGGCCGCCCCTCGGTCGGCACGCAGCCCGCCCATGCCGCGCCACCGGCGCTCTCACCGGCTGCAGCGCCTGCAAAGCCTGTGGTGCTAGGCGCCCGACCGTTGCCGGAGGGCATGGAGGAGTACATGGTTCACCGGGTCATGCAACGCGTTGATGTGGTGCTGGACAAGCGGCTTCGCGAAGCAATCGCCACGGTGGTGCAGGAGCAAACCCGTTCGGTGCTTCCGCGGCTGCGCGAAGAGGTCGAATCGGTGGTGCGGCAAGCCGTTTATGAGGCCGTTGCCGATGAGCTTGCGAGCGGGGAACGCGCGCCCACCAAGGAATGACAGGGTATTCCCTTGTGGTTTAGCCTGCATTTAATCGTGTTCCCTAATGATCTGGCCCGTAAATTGCGATATGTTCGCCTGCGTTGAGACACAAGAACCATTCTCAGCGTTTATCTTTACTGGAGATTGATATGCAATTGAAGTTGAAACTGACCGTGGTTGCTGCTATCGCAGCTGTTGCCGGCGTGGCCTCTGCACAAGAGCAGGTGGTCAAGATCGGCCACGTGGCTCCGGTTTCCGGCGCCCAGGCCCACTACGGCAAGGACAACGAAAATGGCGCCCGCATGGCCATTGAAGAGCTGAACGCTCAAGGCGTCACCATCGGTGGCAAGAAGATCAAGTTCGAGCTGGTTGCCGAAGACGACGCAGCAGATCCCAAGCAAGGCACGGCCGCTGCACAAAAGCTGTGCGACGCCAAGGTGGCTGGCGTGGTGGGTCACCTCAACTCCGGTACCACCATCCCCGCTTCCAAGGTCTACAACGACTGCGGCATCCCCCATGTGACCGGCGCCGCGACCAACCCCAACCTGACGAAGCCCGGCTACAAGACCACCTTCCGCATCATCGCCAACGACAACGCTCTGGGTGCTGGCCTGGCGTTTTACGCTGTTGACACGCTGAAGCTCAAGACCGTCGCCATCATCGACGACCGTACCGCCTACGGCCAAGGCGTTGCAGACGTGTTCAAGAAGACCGCCATCGCCAAGGGCATGAAGGTGGTCGACGAGCAGTTCACGACCGACAAGGCCACCGACTTCATGGCGATCCTGACCGCCATCAAGTCCAAGAACCCTGATGCCGTGTTCTACGGTGGCATGGACCCTCAAGCCGGCCCGATGCTGCGTCAGATGGAGCAGCTGGGCATGGGCAACGTGAAGTACTTCGGTGGTGACGGCGTGTGCACGTCCGAAATCGCCAAGCTGGCTGCTGGCGCCAAGACGCTGGGCAACGTGATCTGCGCCGAAGGCGGCTCCTCGCTGGCCAAGATGCCTGGCGGCACGGCCTGGAAGGCCAAGTACGACGCCAAGTACCCCGGCCAGTTCCAGGTGTACAGCCCCTACACCTACGACGCCACATTCCTGATCGTGGACGCCATGAAGCGCGCCAACTCGGTGGATCCCAAGGTCTACACGCCCGAGCTGGCCAAGTCCAACTTCAAGGGCGTGACTTCCACGATCGCCTTTGAACCCAATGGCGAAATGAAGAACCCTGCCATCACGCTGTACATGTACAAGGACGGCAAGAAGACCCCCCTGTAATCGACAGTGGACGGTATCGGCGGAGCTCGCTGGCGCTCTGTCACGAACAAAAAGGCTTCCCTCGGGAAGCCTTTTTTACTTAGCGCTTGAGCAGGTGCAAGCCGGTGATCCGAAGCCCCGAGTGCTCATTCATCGAACCCGATAAATCCGCCGTGCACCGGGGCCGCAGCGAAATGCCCGGCGGTGTTGATCAGAAGACTCCTTGCGCGCCGCCGATGGAAGGGGTTGAGCGGGCGATTAGCGGCGTACCTGCAGCGAACCCGGGTTCACGATGTTCGTGGGGGTTCCCTTGATGAAATTGATCACATTGTCAAAGGCTGCGCCGAAATACAGCTCATAGCTGTCCTGTTCCACATAGCCGATGTGCGGCGTGCAGATGCAGTTTTCCAGGCGCAGCAGGGCATGGCCTTGCAGGATGGGTTCACTTTCGAACACGTCCACCGCAGCCATGCCGGGCCGGCCGCGGTTCAGGGCGGCGATCAAGGCGTCGGGCTCGATCAGTTCAGCCCGCGACGTGTTGACCAGCAAGGAGGTGGGCTTCATGCACGAAAGGTCTTCCAGCGAGATGATGCCCCGGGTTTCGTCGTTGAGCCGCAGATGCAGCGAGATCACGTCGCATTGCGAGAAGAACTCCTCCCGAGTGGTCGCGGCCTGGTATCCGTCGGTCAGGGCCTGGGCCCGAGAGGCCTCGCGTCCCCAGACACGAACATTCATGCCGAAAGCCCGGCCATAGCCAGCCACCAACTGGCCGATGCGCCCATAGCCCCAGATTCCCAGCGTCTTGCCGCGCAGAACCGTGCCAATGCCAAAGTTGGCCGGCATAGAGGCTGTCTTGAGGCCAGACTGCTGCCAGGCGCCATGCTTGAGATTGGCGATGTACTGGGGAAGGCGCCGTGTTGCGGCCATGACCAGCGCCCAGGTGAGCTCTGCGGGTGCAACGGGGGAGCCCACCCCTTCAGCGACCGCAATGCCGCGCTCGGTGCATGCCGCCACGTCGATATGGCCACCCACCTTGCCAGTTTGTGCGATCAGCTTGAGCCGGGGCAGCTTTTCCACCAGTTGCCGGGTGATCTGCGTACGCTCACGGACCAGCACGATGATGTCCGCATCCTTGAGCCGAACCGAGAGCTGGCCAAGGCCCTTGACGGTATTGGTGTACACCTTGGCGGTGTAGGCGTCGAGCCGGGAGGCGCAATGAAGCTTGCGGACCGCGTCCTGGTAGTCGTCGAGGATCACAATATTCATACCGACATTGTGCCTTGGCACAAAGCGCCACTGCGCCCTCGACGCCCATGTGGCGCCCGCAAGCCCGGGGCTTTTTGTGACGGAGCGTTCTGTATGGACGCTCCAGTGCCCCGAAGCGCGGCGGGCAGAGGGTGGGGGAAAAGGGCGGTGTAGGCGGGACGTGGGCCGTGGGCAGTAGGCAGTAGGCAGCGTGTCGCTAAAGCACTCGCCTGCGCAAGTCTTGAGTCCGGCGCTGCTTCACTTGCCGAAATGGGCTTGCACCGCCTCCAGCGCCGCCAGCCTCTCCAGCTCGGCGCACACATCTGCCATTCGGCCGGTGATGACCAGGCGCCCTGTGCCGCGGTTAGAAATGCGGCGCAGCGCTCTCTGTGTGCCCTGGGCTTTCGCGTCAGCCCCGAGGGATGCCAGAAAGGCCTCACGGCTGCCTCGTGGCCCCGGGGTGGCGAGAAAGGACCGCTGTGCCGCCACGCAATGCCTTTGCGACGGCTCATGGCTTGGAGCGGGCGCGGGTGGGGGTGTTGGACTGGGGCGCACGTTGAAGGGCCAGCTCCCGCGCAGTGGGCGGGTACCGGTCGGAGCGGGCGGACGGTTTGCGCGCGATGGATGGGGCGCAAGGCTGCCCAGCCCGGTGGTGCGGTCGCCGTGGGGGCGATGGTGGGTGGCGCCTTCAGACGTCTGCGTTGACGGCTCTGCCTGCCATCGCCATGCAGGCAGCAAGCACCGGCTCAGGGCACGCAGTGTGGAAGGCAAAACAAAGAAGGTGGACAAGGCAATTCCCATGTGAAAACTCCGCGTTGAGGGGGTTGGACACAGGCAGGATTGCAAGACAAGGCCACTCCGCAGGGCTGAAGCAACGGTGGCAAGGGGATGCCATAGCTTCAAACGCCCGCCACCTGCGGTGCAGCAGAACTGTTGTGAAATGTGGTGAAGGCGCGGTGCGGCCACGCCACGCATCAAAGCGGCAGTGGCCGGAACGCGGCTACATCAGCATGGTGTTGCGGATCAGACCCACGGCCAGACCCTCGATTTCAAAGGGCTCGCCGGGTTGGACCACGATGACGGGGTAGTCCGGGTTTTCGGGCAGCAGCTCGATGCTGGTGGCGGTGCGGCGCAGGCGCTTGACGGTGACATCGTCGCCAAGCCGCGCGACGATGATCTGCCCATTGCGTGCGTCGCGTGTGGATTGCACGGCGAGCAGGTCACCGTCCATGATGCCGGCGTCCCGCATGGACATGCCGCGCACCTTGAGCAGGTAGTCGGGGCGATGCTGGAACAGGCTGTTTTCCACGCTGTAGGTCTGATCGACATGTTCCTGCGCGAGAATCGGCGAACCGGCGGCCACACGGCCCACCAGGGGCAGCACCAGTTGCGACAGGCCGGGAATCGGCAGGCTGAACTGGTTGCCCATTTGAAGGCCCCGAGCTGCGTTGATGGAGCGGACGGTTTCGCTTCGCAGGCGGATGCCGCGCGACGTGCCGCTCACCAGATCGATCACCCCTTTGCGGGCCAGCGCCTGCAGGTGTTCTTCGGCGGCATTGGCGGACTTGAAGCCCAGCTCGGCCGCGATTTCGGCCCGGGTGGGTGGCGCGCCGGTGCGGGCAATGGCGGTCTGGATCAGGTCCAGGATTTGTTGCTGGCGGGCGGTGAGCTTGGGGTTGTCGAGCATGGTGGTTTCCGGTGAGGGCCTCTACAGTGGCTAACAACTGTTTTTTAATCCAGTAGCTGTATTTTTCATCAGTTTTTCGGAGTGCGCAAGTGAGCGGGCAAAAAATTGTGGTTTTGGGCACGGGTGGCACGATCGCCGGGACCTCCGCCCTGGCGGGCGACAACATTGGGTATACGGCCGCCCAGGTGGGGGTGGCTGATTTGCTGCAGGCCGTGCCCGCGCTGCAGACCCTGCCTGGATGCACGCTTCACACCGAGCAGGTGGCGCAGATCGACAGCAAGGACATGGACGAATCGGTCTGGCGCACCCTGGCGCTGCGCTGCGCCCACCATTTGCAGGACGCGGACGTGCGCGCCATCGTCATCACGCACGGCACCGACACGCTCGAAGAAACCGCCTGGTTCCTGCACCAGGTGCTGACCGCAGACAAGCCTGTGGTGCTGACCTGCGCCATGCGGCCCGCCACGTCCCTGACGCCCGACGGCCCGCAGAATTTGCTGGATGCCGTGGCGGTCGCCATGACCGCTGGTGCGCGCGGCGTAGTCGCCGTGGCCGCGGGCGAGATCCACGGCGCACGCGGCGTGCAGAAGATGCACCCGTATCGTGTGAATGCTTTTTCGTCCGGGGACGCGGGCCCGCTGGGTTTTGTGGAAGAGGGAACGGTGCGCCTGCTGGGTGGTTGGCCTTCAAATATGGCCCAAGCGCTTTCTGGTAAAGCCTTTCAAGCTATTGAAAGAGTAGCAGGTCCTGACCAGTGGCCGCGCGTGGAGTTGGTCGTGAGCCATGCCGGTGCCAGGGGTGCGCTTGTGGATGCCCTGGTGCGTGATGGCGCAAAGGGTCTGGTGGTCGCCTGCACCGGCAACGGCACCGTGCACCACGCGCTGGAGGCCGCGCTGCTGCGCGCGCAGGCCGCTGGTGTGCGGGTGGTGCGGTCCACGCGCTGCCCGCTGGGCCAGGTGCTGCCGAAGCCGGGCGATGCGTTGCCCGATGCTGCGGGCCTCTCGCCGGTGAAGGCGCGGATTGCGCTGATGCTGGATTTGCTCTGCCAGCGTGCGCCCTGACAGCGCGCTGGCCCCCTGACCGCGAAGGTGCTCCACCGATGTTCTTTGCCGCACTTCGCACGCATGCCTGGGCCTATCCTGCCCTGGAGGTGGTGCACATCGTGGGGATTGCGCTGTTGCTGGGCAATCTCGTGCTGCTGGAACTGCGGGTGTGGGGTAGGGGCGCCGCGCTGCCCGTCAAGGACTTGGCGCGGCTTAGCCTGTCGCTGGCGGTGTGCGGCTTCGCCCTTGTCGCCGTCTCCGGGCTGTTGATGTTTGCCACACAGCCGTCAGAACTGCTGAGCAACCGGGCCTTCACCTTGAAGATGCTGCTGTTAATGCTTGCAGGCTGCAACGCGGCGTGGTTCCATGGGCGTGGCTCGCTGGCGCGCCTTGATGGCATGGCCCGCGCGCTGATGCTGGTGTCCACGCTGATCTGGCTGGCTGTGGTGGTGTGCGGCCGCTGGATTGCCTACGTCTGAGGCGCGCCGCACCGGGTTGGCCGCTTCGTCCCCCCAACAACTGCTCTGAAAGGAAGAGCCCATGAGCCTGCAACGCCGCCCCCTGCTTGTGGCCGCCGCCACCATGCCGCTTTGGGCGCATGCCCACCACGGCTGGAGCAGCTTTGACGCCGACCGCCCCATCTATCTGGAAGGCATTGCGCGCAAGGTGCGCTGGCAGAACCCGCATGCCGAGCTGGAACTGGAGCTGCCTGCAGACCTGAAACTGCCGCCTGACCTGGCCCAGCGCGCGCTTCCGGCGCAGACCTCGCCCGTCGACGGCAAGGCCCTGCTGGCCAAGGCCGTGTTGCCCACGCGCAAGGACCGCCGCTGGGAGGTGGAACTTGCGCCGCTGACCCGCATGCAGGCGTGGCAGGTGCAGGAGATCAAGCCGGGCACGGCCCTCTCGGTGCTGGGCTTCACGCTGCGGGATGAAAAGGGCGACGCCGTGCTGCGTGCGGAGTTTCTTTTCGTGGACGGTAAGGCTTACGGCCTGCGGTCCAGCCCTGCCTGAGCGCTGAGCGGCACCTCAGGGGTTGCGGCCCTGGAGTCTGCTCCGCCTGCCGCAACCGCAGCGCCGCTGCGCAGAGCCGACGGGCAAGAAAAAAGGCGACGCCCCACAAGGGAGTGTCGCCTTGGCCCTGACGGTGCCGCATTCGCTGGCGCGGCCGGCGCCCGCAGTGCCGTCAGCTCGCCAGCGCCTGCAGCGCGCGTGCGGTGATTTCTTCCACGCTGCCCGTGCCGCTGATGGCGCGGTACTTGGGTGCGGCGTCGGGCGCGGCCTTGGCCCAGCTGCTGTAGTAGTCCACCAGCGGGCGCGTCTGGTCGCTGTAGACCTGCAGGCGCTTCTTCACGGTATCTTCCTTGTCGTCCTCGCGCTGGATCAGTTCCTCGCCCGTGACATCGTCCTTGCCTTCCACCTTGGGCGGGTTGAACTTGACGTGGTAGGTGCGGCCACTGGCGGGGTGCGAGCGGCGGCCGCTCATGCGCTCGATGATGGCGTCGAACGGAACGTCGATTTCCAGCACATAGTCCAGCTTGACGCCCGCGGCTTTCATCGCGTCCGCCTGGGGAATGGTGCGGGGAAAACCGTCAAACAGGAATCCATTGGCGCAGTCGGGCTGGGTGATGCGTTCCTTCACCAGGCCGATGATGATGTCGTCGCTGACCAGGGCACCCGAATCCATGACCGCCTTGGCCTGCAGGCCCAGGGGCGTGCCGGCCTTCACGGCGGCCCGCAGCATGTCGCCCGTGGAGATCTGGGGGATGCCGTACTTCTGGCAGATGAAGGTGGCTTGCGTGCCTTTTCCGGCACCGGGCGCGCCCAACAGAATCAGTCTCATGGAAGTCCTCGAAGGTTAGAAATCAGGTGGCGCCGCTGGCAGGGGCGGGCCTGCAGGGTGCCGTGGGCGACCCGGGGCGCCCGGGATGCGGTGCTCTCGTTGCGGGCGAGGATAGCATGCGACCACCTTGCGCTGACTTACACGGCAGGGCCCGCTGGCGCGGCCTTGCGTTCAGCCGGTGATCAGGCTGCGCACGCGCTCCAGGTCCTCGGGGGTGTCCACGCCCGGGCCGGGGGCCGTGGAGGCCAGGTGCACGGCAATCGGGTGGCCGTGCCACAGGGCCCGCAGTTGCTCCAGGGCTTCCACCGCTTCGGTGGGCGCGGGCGCCAGCGACGGAAACTGCCGCAGAAAGCCCGCGCGGTAGCTGTAGATGCCCACATGGCGCAGCGGCGCAAAGCCCGCCAGGCTGGCAACGCCGGGGGCGGACGCTGCCGCCGCACCTTCCCACCAGGCCGTGCCCGGCAGGTCGCGCGCCCAGGGAATCGGAGCGCGGCTGAAATAGTGGGCCAGGCCGCGCGCATCCAGCACCACCTTCACCACGTTGGGGTTGGTGAAGTCAGTCAGCGACGCGATGGCGTGCGCGGCCGTGCCCATGCGCGCCTCGGGCCGGGCCGGCAGCAAGGCGGCCACAGCGTCGATGAGTGCGGGGTCGATCAGGGGCTCGTCGCCCTGTACGTTCACCACGATGTCCTCGCCGTCCAGGCCCAGGTCGGTGCAGGCCTGGGCCAGGCGGTCGCTGCCGCTGGGATGGTCGGCGCGCGTGAGCACGGCTTCCACGCCATGGTCTGCACAGGCCTTCAGGATGCGCGCATCGTCGGCCGCCACCACCACACGCGCGGCGGCGCTCTGCGCGGCGCGGCGCGCGACCCGCACCACCATGGGCTGGCCCGCAATGTCTGCCAGCGGCTTGTTGGGCAAGCGGCTGGAGGCCAGGCGTGCCGGGATCAGCACAGTGAACGCTGGCACCGCGATGGGACGCCCGGTTGGAATATCTACAGAGGCTACCACGCTGCTCACCGCTCCAGTTCCTCGTCGCTCAGCGTGCGGGCTTCGTTCTCCAGCAGCACCGGAATGCCGTCGCGCACCGGGTAGGCCAGGCGGGCGCTGCGTGACACCAGCTCCTGTGCATCGCGGTGGTAGGTCAGCGGGCCCTTGGTGACGGGGCACACCAGCAGTTCAAGCAGTTTGGGGTCCATGGCGTTGCGGGCTTTCCGAACAGGTTCGGTCGGTCGTTATTGGTTCAGGAGGAGGACGGGGATGATAGCGGCGGGCGCGCGCCACCCCGGGGCTCTAAGGATTTATCCGTAAATTAAACTATATCCCTGAGTCGCCCGTGATGCGACGCAGGAGGTGTAGATGGC